>DMHB01000160.1 GCA_003449595.1 Microscillaceae bacterium
TTAATTTGTTACACTTACTTATAAAGAATCAATCTATGGGACGCTTACATTTTACTAAAACTATTTGGGGGGTAATTATTGCTTATGGATGGCTTTTGTACCCCTTGTATGCACAAGAAGATCAAAAAACTGCTGCCGACGACCCCAAAGAAAAAGCAACCAAGGATACATTACTACCCCAACACACCCAAAAACCCAATCATTATTTCTTAGCTTTAGAAAAAGGTGGTGCGGTCAAAAGGATTCGGTATTATGAGTTGGACGATATTTATTACAAGCTTAAAAACGACCGCACCAAGCACAATGCTGTCATTACCAATATTGGCGAAAGCTTTTTTATTACGTATGGCAGTCTTATTCAATTTGACCAAGTATCGTCGGTTACCCGATACCGTAGTGGGTGGTTTATGAACCAGGGTGCCAAATTATTCCCCATTGCCGGAGCGATGTACATCCTGATGAATATGTTTAACCCGCAAGGAGGCCAAAGCGAGGGGCTGAACTTATCGACCAGTACGTGGATAGTATCGTCGAGTTTAGTAGCTACCGGGCTTTTTTTGAGGAGTTTGCGCAAGCGTACTTATCAACTGAATAACAGACGATTTTTGAAAGCCATTCCCCGGTTTTAATTATGCCAGACTTGTTGGTTCGTGCGCCGCAAAAAGCGATAGAAGCTGCCGTTCGGCTTCCTGCCTCTAAAAGTGAGTCGAATCGGGCGCTTGTTATGCAGGCGTTGGCTTATACCCAAAAAGAGCCTGCTGACATTACAATCCAACATTTGTCCAATGCCCGAGATACGCAGATTTTGAAGGCATTGCTTTCGCAAAAGCAGCCCGTATGGGATGTACAAGACGCAGGTACGACTATGCGTTTTCTGACTGCCTTGGCTGCTGTTACCAACCAATCGAAAATTATTCAGGGCACTGCCCGTATGCACGAAAGACCTATTGGGGTTTTGGTAGAGGCGTTGAAGCAAATAGGATTTCAGATTACTTATACCAACCAAATGGGTTTTCCGCCGCTTCAAATTCAGCCCATCCAACCTCATCAATGGTCAAAGCTTGCTGAATTTGTAAAGTTGAGCGCGCAAGTGAGCAGCCAGTTTATTTCTGCTTTGCTGATGATAGCTCCTTTGTTGCCCAATGGCCTCACCATTGCGTTGGAAGGTGACTTACGCTCAGCAGCTTATGTAGAGATGACTATTGCACAAATGCAGCAAGCTGGAGTGGTGGTAGAAAAAAGTAAGCATAATCGGCAGCTGTATGTAGCCCCCCAACTTTATCAACCCCATTCATTTGTCATCGAAGCCGATTGGTCGGCGGCCAGTTATTGGTTTAGTATGGTGGCGCTTTGTCCTTTTCCTATGCGGGTATTGCTCGAAGGACTACAATCCACCTCTCTGCAAGGCGATGCAGTCATTCAACAACTTATGCAACCTTGGGGGGTAACCAGTAAACATATCCCTCAAGGAGTACTCATACAAAAGGAAGAGGCGGTGGTGCTTTCTGATCTTTTCTTCGATTTCAGCAACTGCCCCGACTTAGCACAAACGGTGTTGGTTTGTGTAGCGGCTTCCAAAGCCAACGCTACCGTAGTAGGTTTGGAAAGCCTTCGTATCAAAGAAACTGATAGAATTGCTGCTTTGCAGACCGAGTTGGCCAAGTTCAATGCAACCTTACAGGAGCTTGATGAACATCATTGGCAACTCATTGGCGAGCATTTTGCTACTCCTCAACAAGCGACTGTTTCGACCTACCACGACCACCGAATGGCGATGGCTTTTGCCCCGCTATCTTTTTTTTGTAATTTGGTCATCGAAAATAAGTCGGTCGTAGAAAAGTCTTACCCTCATTTTTGGAGCGATTTACAAGCAAGTGGTTTTCAAGTCGAAGAATTAATCGCGAATGATTGAGCCTTTTGAGATTTTTTTGCGTTTGGAATAGAGAGCTAAAAAATGCTCGTTTTTACACTAAAGATTGACAGGATTATGGAAAATAAGCAGTCTGTTTTACAGTATATTTTCGTTTTATTTTGGGTAGTTGTAGGTTTTACTTCTTGTATGCCTGCCCGTTCCAAATGTCCGGCTTACTCGTTGGGCGGCCCGGGCAAAGGGCTTAATTTAAGCATGCAAGATTTGGCCAACAAATCGATGGAGGAAATACAAGCTGAAAGTGTTCAGTTGTTAGACAATCAGTCGGGGTATATTCGGGTGAAACGGGACAAAAAAACCGGTTTGATAGTGAACAACAAACGCGTAGGAGGCCGTCAGTTTGCCAAAGTCCATAAGAAATTTCAAGGCGATCCTGACAAGCGTTCCGGTGTCGATGGTCAAGATTATTTGAGCAATAAAAATAAAAAGTAGTTGGCAAATGAGTATAGGCTTGATGGGTGTATTTCGGGGGAGGAACTTACTGCTCGGACTGATTTGGATAAGCAGTGGGGCGGTTGTCTTTGCGCAGAAAGCCACTTTTCGTCCTACTGGGAATGCTATTACAGCTGAAAAAATCGCTGCCCGTAACCAAAAGCTGAAACGTGACATACACAAGGAAGTCAAGAAACAACGCAACCACCATGCATTGAAAGACAAGGCTAAATTTAACTCAATGGGCAAAGTGCTTGCGCCAAGGCACTATGGACACAACAGCCAAACCAATAAATTAATAGCGCACTATAAAGGGGGAACCATTCGGATGGCCAAACCTAATGGTGTGCAAGGTAATTGGCAGAAAGGGGTTAGTAGTCCTATCAGAGCTTTGTATAGCAAAGCTGTGTTGCGCAAAAGTATGGCCGATAACCGTATGGCTGCCTATAAGACTAAAAAGAAAAAAGCGCGTTATGATAAAGATGAAACGGAATGGATGACGGCTCCGGTCAGACCACTGCCCGAAATTGATAAGAAAAAGAAGAAGGATAATACTGTTTCGCCTACGGATGAGGAACAAAATTAATTGCTTAGCACAATTAAGTTAAATTCAATTTTTTTCGTAGAAATGTATATAGTTGACAGAGCGACGTACAAAAAAAGCTACCTCACACGAAAGGTAGCTTTTGCTTTTTATTTGAGACTATAAAATCTATTTCCAAATTAGGAAGAAGGCTGTTGTTCTTCTTCTTTCGCATCGGGATTGCCATTTTCTACAATAGTTTCAGGAGTGATTCCATTTTCTTTGCGCACATACGCTTGGTAGGTGGTTTCTCGCTCGAAAGGTCTTTTTCCAATCAGTCTTTCTAAGTCATTTTGGAAAATAATTTCTTTTTCCAGAAGTTCTGTGGCTATTAGCTCAAGTTGTTCACGCTTTTCAGAAAGTAATTTTTTGGTTCTTTCATAAGCGCCATCAATAAGTTTGCGTACTTCCTCGTCAATAGTTTTGGCTGTATCTTCTGAATAAGGCTTAGTAAAAGCATATTCAGATTGTTTGGAATCATAGAACGACACATTCCCTATTTTGTCGTTCATTCCATATACAGCAATCATACTATAAGCCATTTTGGTGATGCGTTCTAAGTCGCTTAAAGCGCCGGTCGAGATTTTGCCAAACACAATTTCTTCGGCTGCGCGTCCTCCCAAAGTCATACACATTTCATCGAGCATTTGCTCGGCAGTATAAAGGAATTGTTCGCGGGGTAAATATTGCGCATAGCCTAAGGCCGCAATACCACGCGGCACAATGCTAACCTTTACCAAGGGGTCGGCGTGCTCTAAAAACCATCCGGTTACTGCGTGGCCGGCTTCGTGATAGGCTACGGTACGTTTTTCCTCAGGTAAAATCAGTTTATTTTTCTTTTCTAAACCACCAATTACCCTGTCGATTGCCTCTTGGAAATCGTGCATATCGATGGCTGTTTTGTCGTGTCGGGCAGCGATTAAAGCAGCTTCGTTACACACATTGGCTATTTCGGCACCGGCAAATCCGGGGGTTTGCGCGGCCAATTTTTTTACATCCACATCCTTTGAAAGTTTCAATGGAGTGAGGTGTACTTTGAAAATGGCTTCACGGCCTACGATGTCGGGCTTGTCGATGCTGATTTGCCTGTCGAAACGACCGGGACGCATCAAGGCAGAATCTAACACATCGGGGCGGTTGGTAGCAGCTAAGATGATAACCCCTGAGTCGGTTGAAAAGCCATCCATTTCAACTAATAGGGAGTTGAGCGTATTTTCACGTTCATCATTGGCGCCTGGCACTTGGCCACGACCCCTTGAGCGCCCAATGGCATCGATTTCATCTATGAATACAATGCAAGGTGCTTTTTCTTTGGCTTGTTTGAACAAATCGCGTACACGGGCAGCTCCTACTCCTACAAACATCTCTACAAAATCGGAACCTGAGAGAGAGAAGAAAGGCACACCTGCTTCACCGGCGACAGCCTTGGCTAAAAGGGTTTTCCCTGTGCCCGGAGGGCCTATCAGTAAAGCGCCTTTAGGAATTTTACCCCCTAAGTTGGTAAATTTGGAAGGATTTTTAAGAAACTCTACAATTTCCTTGATTTCTTCTTTGGCTTCATCCAAACCGGCTACATCATTGAAGGTAATTTTGACACGGCTATCAGCATCGAACAACGCTGCACGCGACTTGCCAATGTTGAAAATTTGACCACCCGGGCCACCCGAGCCGACCATTCGGCGCATTAAGTACCAAAACCCGATAAAAATCAAGAAAAGAAGCCCCCAATTGAAGATGATAGAGGTAATATCGGAACGGTCGGTCGATTCTGGCAAGATTTGTTGTTCTTTCGGCAAATCCTTTTGCATAGCTTCCAAGCGTTGCTCAAAAAGTTCGGGCGAATTGATTCTAAATCGGTAATGAGGTCCTTTATCAATAGGTAAAGGGCCGCGTTGGTTGCGAAGTTCTGTTTTGTACTTGGGTTTATTTTCAATGGCTTCGGGTTTGAGTGAATACTCCACAAATTTGCCATTGACAATGGTGATGCTTTTTACTTCGTGGGCAAGCAGCATTTCATCGAAGCGGTTGCGTGAAACTTCAATGGTAGAGCTACTATGGCTGAAATACGTAACCGAAATCACCACAATAATCAAAGAGGTAATAAGCCAAAATTGATAGTTGGTTTTTTGTGGGGATTTATTGTTATTAAGATTATTCATTTTTCGCAGAAAAGTTGAAATAATGTTATCACAAAACTAAAATTTATGTCTATATGCAAAGGCAAATCATAAAACAAAACAGTATTTAAGAAGAGAATGTTTCTTGATAAGCCGTGAACTCAATTTAGCTAAAAGTTTTCATTTTAGCTTGATCTTAAATGGTTGGGAAGGGGTTTAATCTTCTACTTTGGTTACTACTGCGTCGCTCCAGAGTTCTTCTAAAGCATAAAACTCACGCCTATCTTTTCGAAAAATATGGGCTACTACGTCCACATAGTCGAGTAAAATCCATTCTTTGTTTTCGTTGCCTTCTTTATGCCAAGGGTTTTCTTGGACATATTTGTACACGGTTTCTTCTACGGCATCCATCAGGGCATCTACTTGGGTATTGCTATTTCCGGAACAAATCACAAAGAAGTCGGCTACGGCTTGTTTTACATGTTGTAAATCTAAGATAAGAATATCTTCACCTTTTTTTTCTTGCATCCCTTGCGCCACCAATCGGCTAAGAGTTGCTGCTTTCATTTCGTCTTTTTTTCTTTTCATGCAAGGGGATTAACTTTACACAAGTAAAATTAACAAAACATTGGACAATATTCAATCCAACACCTTGTTTGTGGGTAGAAATTTAGTTTATCTGCCAACTTGTCATTCTACTAATACTTATGCTGCACAAATAACTGCCGATAATAAGGTTTTTGAGGGTACAGTGGTGCTGACAGACTGCCAAACTGCCGGGCGAGGGCAACGAGGGAATGGCTGGGAAGCAGAGCCTTACCAAAATATTACACTTTCGGTTGTGTTTTATCCTCATTTTTTGAAAGCACATCAGCAATTTGATCTTAATATAGCGATGGCTTGGGGCATTTATTTATTTTTTAGTCAGCATTTACCCCCCGAAAGGTTGAAAATTAAGTGGTCGAACGATATTTTTTTTGAAGACCGGAAAATTTGTGGGATGTTGATTGAAAATACCTTAAAAGCAGAGCAAATTGAAAAAAGCATTGTCGGCACTGGTATCAACGTAAACCAAACACAATTTTTTTATCCAAAGGCCACTTCTATACAAATGATAACAAAACAAGCCTACGACTTGAAAGTACTTATCGGTCAACTTTGCGATTGTATCGAGCAGAGCTATTTACTGCTTCAACAAGGGAAAATAGATCAATTGCGTACCAATTATTTGGAAAAACTTTACAGGATGGGGGAAAAAAGCTTTTTTGTAGCAACTGAAAATGAGCATTATTTTGAAGGTGTCATTACAGGCATAACCCAAGAGGGCAAACTGGCCATTGAAACGAACGGACGGATAGAAACTTTTTCGTTTAAAACCATTCGTTTTTTATAAATTAGTGCATTCAAGAGGTGTATTTGTCATAGGCAAAACACCTCTTAACAACAGTGTGTTTGTTTGACAAGATGCTCATTCAAATCAATTCCTTTTTCCTATTTTTCACTCTTTTTAATCGATTATGAACTGCAAAGCCATTTCAACAAAAGAACTACTTCAAATCAACACCTTAGGGGCACTGAAAGCTACCGGTTATCAGCCTAAATCGATTAAACAAGAATTGCGCGATAACCTTATCGACCGGCTACATAAAAAAGAGCAAGTCTTTGAAGGTATTTGGGGGTACGAAGAAACAGTAATTCCTGACATTCAGCGGGCTATTTTGGCCATGCACCATATCAACTTGTTGGGACTGAGAGGACAGGCTAAAACGAGGTTGGCGCGCCTGATGGTGCAATTATTGGATGAATATATTCCGGTAGTGGCGGGGTCTGAACTGAACGACGATCCATTACAGCCACTTTCTCGGTTTGCTAAAGATTTAATTGCCGAGCAAGGCGATCTAACCCCTATTGCTTGGCTGCCACGAGATGAACGATATACTGAAAAATTGGCAACGCCCGATGTATCGGTGGCCGACTTGGTAGGCGATGTGGACCCTATCAAAGCTGCTGCGCTCAAACTGCCCTATTCCGACGAGCGCATCATTCATTATGGATTGATTCCACGTTCGCACCGGTGTATATTTGTAATCAACGAGTTGCCCGATTTGCAGGCACGCATTCAAGTAGCTTTGTTTAATATCTTGCAAGAAGGCGATATTCAAATCAGAGGTTTTAAAATCCGGCTTCCTTTAGACATACAGTTTGTATTTACGGCTAATCCTGAAGATTATACCAATCGCGGCAGCATTGTAACCCCTCTAAAAGACCGAATCGATAGCCAAATTATCACCCATTATCCCAAGTCGATTGAAATCAGTAGGCATATCACCGCGCAAGAAGCCAAAATTTTGCAGGCACAAGCTCAAAGAGTTGAAATCAATGAGATTAGCCAAAATATGATCGAACAAATAGCGATGGAGGCTCGGCAAAGTGAGTATGTAGATGCCAAAAGTGGGGTTTCGGCACGCTTGACCATATCGGCTTATGAAAATTTATACAGTGCCGCCGAACGGCGCGCCCTTATCAATGGAGAGTCGCATACCTATATTCGCGTAAGCGATTTGGTTGGTATCATTCCTTCTATCACCGGTAAGGTCGAATTGGTGTATGAAGGCGAGCAAGAAGGGCCGCTGATTGTAGCGCAAAACCTGATTAGTAAAACCCTGCGCAATATGTTTGTGGATTTTTTCCCCGATCCTGCCAAGATGAAAAAGGAGAAAAACAACCCCTACAAGAAAATTACAGATTGGTTCGGCGAAGGGAAATCGCTCGATTTGCTCAATGATTTGACCAACGATGCCTATAAAAATGCCTTGTTGGGTGTTAACGGCTTAGAGGAGTTGATTGAAACCTATCACGCAAGTGAAAAATATGCCGAAAAACTTTTCTTGATGGAATTTGCCTTGCATGGCTTGGCCGAGCACTCGCTGATCAGCAAAAATATACTGGCAACAGGGCTTCATTTCAAAGATTTGTTGAGCAGTATGTTCAACCTGCCCGATGACTTTGGACAAGAAGAGGACGAGGACGATTATTAAGCCACAGATTAGTAGTCAAAACTACTTGAATCCCCTTGTCTATCGGAGTAGCACTGGATGAGCCAATCCAAGTAAGTCGGTGCATAATCCTTATGTAAGGAGGCAAAGAGTTTTTATTGGGCAAGCAAAGAAATACATCAATATTTTTGCATTTTTGCAGCAAATATTTTGAATATGGCTTATCAAAAAGTAGATACCAAGGAAATCGGGCTGGATATGGGCTTGGTTTTTATGAAATTTTTCCTCAAAACAGAGTACTTGCATTATGGTTTTTGGACTTCTGACATGCCCGTTGATGTACTAAATTTCAGACAGGCACAAGAAAACTACACACAGCAACTGCTTGAAAATATTCCTGAATCTGTCAAAACCATTTTGGATGTTGGATGTGGTTCAGGAAAAGTGGCTGAACAATTATTGGCCAAAGGCTACCAAATCGAAGCGGTTTCGCCTTCTTCGCGGTTGACAGAATATGCCAAAAAGCTGCTCAACAACCAAGTGCATATTTATGAGAATATTTACGAGGAAGCACCTATTCAAAAGACCTACGATATGGTACTTTTCAGTGAAAGCTTCCAGTATATCGATATGCACAAATTATTTCAGAATGCGCTTAAACACCTTAATCCAAATGGTTATGTGCTGATTTGCGACTTTTTTCAGCGTGACGGTTTGAGTGGTAGCCCTTTGGGAGGCGGGCATAAACTGGGTGAGTATTATCAGGTTTTGGCTCAGTATCCTTTTGAGGTATTGAAAGATCAAGAAATTACCGACAATATCGCCCCCACAATGCAAGTGGTCAATGATCTTACTTTGCAGGTTGTGCAGCCGCTTTGGTATATGTTGATTGATGTAGTAAGCGTAAAAGTGCCCTTCATTGCCAGAGTTTTGAAATGGTGGTTTCGCAAGAAAATTGAAAAAATACAGAACAAGCACTTCAAAGGCGAGCGTAATCCTGAAAATTTCAAGAAATTCAAATCTTACAGGCTCATCTTATTGCAGAAAAAATAGTTTGGGCTAAGCCTCTAAAGATTTTTGCAAAATTTGTTGCAAAACTTCCGGCGCAAACATAGGAGCATTAAGCGTAAACAGCGGTTCTTCCAAGGCTGTTTGCGCTTTTTTATGTGGGTCGATGAGGTAGTATAGGTGGTCGTTGTGAAACCAGCGCGAGGTGAAATCCAATTCGCTTTCGCCGATAAGCCATTCATCGGCACTGTCGCCTATTCGGGGAGCGATGGGGGCAAAATTTCCTCCCCATGTAGCTGCCCAAGCTTGTTGTAAGTCTTGAAAATCAACAGCTTGCATAGGGCAAGTAAGTACTGCCCCCGCAGTGTGGTCGATTTGTTCGAATGCTGTACGAATAAGATCAATGGCTTCGCCGACAGTAAAATAAAACCGACGAGTAGGTAAATTGACCATTGGCAGCGGGGCATTTTTAGCCAAACACTTGCGCCAAATATCTAAAACAGACCCTGATGCCCAAAAAATATTGCCAAAACGCACCGTCGTAAACCGAGTAGGCTGGGTAAGGTTGAGGTTGCAAAACATCCGCTCCATTAGGGCTTTGGTAAGGCCATACAAGTTAAAAACCGGCGGGGTGGCTTTGTCGGTCGAAATGCCTACCACCGTTTGCACGCCGTGATCGATGGCTGCTTGCGCGATGTGCGAAGAGCCTAACAAGTTGGTATCGACATAGTCGGTTGGGAAAACTTCAGCCAGATGTACAAACTTAGCTGCCGCAGCGTGTATGACGATGTGAGGCTTTACTTGTGCAAATACTTCATTGACCCGCTCGCGGTGGCTGAGTTCCATCGGCAGCACAGCGCAGCCGGTGGTTTGGGCAGCGTGGAGGTTTTGGGCATAATTGCGGCCTGTTAGCCAAATTTCGTAGTGTTGTTTTAGTTCGAGGGCTAAGTATTTACCTAAGAATCCGGTGCCTCCTGTAATTAAAATGCGCTTTTTTGTCATATCTAAGGAGGGTTAGCCTGCCCAGTTTTCGCGATCCAAGCTACGATACTGAATGGCCTCAGCCAGATGCTCGACCTTGATATCGTCGCTGTTGGCCAAGTCGGCAATGGTACGGGCAACGCGCAAAATACGGTCATAGGCACGTGCCGAAAGTTTGAGTCTTTCCATAGCGGTTTTGAGCAATATTTTACCAGCGCTACTGATCAAGCAAATTTTTTGTACCAAAGCCGGCGGCATCATCGCATTGGAATAAATGCCTTTATAATTTTCAAACCGGATTTGCTGTAAGGCGCGTGCTGCGACTACTCGTTCACGTATTTTTTCGGAACTTTCATTTTGGCGGGGTGTAGTCATTTGGTCAAAGCTAACCGGAGTAACTTCAACGTGCAGGTCGATGCGGTCTAACAAAGGACCGCTGATGCGGCTTAGGTAGCGTTGGACAGTACCCGGGCCACAAACACATTCCTTGTCGGGATGATTGAAATACCCGCAAGGGCAAGGATTCATATTGGCAATCAGCATAAAATTGGATGGAAACTCAATGGCAATTTTAGCTCTTGAAATGCTGATTTTGCGCTCTTCCAAGGGTTGTCGTAAGACCTCCAACACATTGCGCTTGAACTCGGGTAGTTCATCTAAAAACAATACGCCATTGTGTGCCAACGAGATTTCTCCGGGCTTAGGAATGCCTCCACCACCTACCAAAGCCACATCGCTGATGGTATGGTGGGGGGTGCGAAAAGGGCGTGTGGCAATCAAAGCTCCCTGTGCGGTAAGTTTTCCGGCCACCGAATGGATTTTGGTGGTTTCTAACGCTTCTTGAAGGGTCAGTGGGGGCAAGATAGAGGGCAGGCGTTTGGCCAGCATCGTTTTGCCTGAGCCGGGTGGGCCTATCATAATGGCATTGTGGCCGCCAGCCGCCGCGATTTCTAAGGCACGTTTGATATTTTCTTGCCCTTGTACGGTGGCAAAGTCCGATTCGTAGTCGTTGTGGTGGTTTTCAAATAGTTCACGGGTATTGTGTTCTTCGGGTTCGATAACCAAGTTGCCTTCCAAAAAGTCGATGGCTTCTTTCAGGGTGTTTACACCGATGATTTCCAAGTTATTGACAATGGCGGCCTCGCGGGCGTTTTCGGCAGGTAGGATAAATCCTTTGAATTGGCGCTTGCGGGCTTCGATGGCAATGGGCAATACACCCTTGATAGGCCGTAAAGAACCATCCAAGGCTAATTCACCCATAATGAGGTATTGTGAGAGTTGTTCGGTGCGTAGTTGGTCAGAGCCTGCCAAGATGCCTAATGCCAAGGGTAAATCATACGCGGCTCCTTCTTTGCGGATATCGGCAGGAGCTAAATTGATGACTACTTTTTGGCGGGGCATTTTGTAGCCTAAGTGTTTGACAGCGGATTCGATGCGAAATTCACTTTCTTTGACGGCATTGTCGGGCAATCCGACCATAAAAAACTTGGTGCCTTGGCTGACATTCACCTCGATAGTGATTAGAAAAGCCTCGATGCCATAGACAGCACTGCCAAAAACCTTTACTAACATAAATTTATTGTGGTTGAACTGTAAGAATAAGCCTATGGGTGGCTAAAATTGAATGAACCCTAAAATTCAAAAGTAGCAAAAAATGTACAACCAATCAAGCAATACATACAAAATACAGTGTTTGTATGGCGATGGCTAAGGTTTAAGACTTGATGATGCGGAAGGTCTGTGTATCGACTACCAAGATATACACCCCAGAAGGAAGCAATTGTAGGTCTATGGTCATTTTTGAATCGCTGATGCGATTAAAACGCACAGAACCGCTCACCTCGCTACCGGCAGGGTCAAAAAGTTGACATTGGTGGTCTCCGGGTGTTAAATTTTCTACTGTAATGAGTTGATCTGTGGGATTGGGGTAAATTTTTAAGTTATTGATTATCAATACATTAACGCCCACTATGTTGGAATAAGAAAAAGTGCCAACCAAATCAATTTGCTTGAGTCGATAATAAGAAATGCCGGGCAAAGGATTGTTGTCGGTTGCTTCGTAGGCCAAAAATTGGGCTGAGTTGCCTGCGCCTTTTACTTGTGCCACTGTTTCCCAAGTATCGGTATTGGCGGAGCGTTGTATCTCAAATCGGTCATTATTGATTTCTGTGGCGGTTTGCCAGTTGATTTTTACCTGATTTGAAGCGGTTACTTTGGCATCAAAGTTTAGTAAACTGATAGGTAACGAGGTTTGGGTTCGGTTTATGGTGCCTATGGTGAGGCTGGCCGAAAAGGGCAGCCTCTTTTTTAGATGCCAAATAATTATACTATTTTGCCCTGATATTTTGAGTAGTGTGAAAAATATTATCTTTAAATAATGATTTTTG
>DMHB01000198.1 GCA_003449595.1 Microscillaceae bacterium
ACGACGCTCTTCCGATCTAACCAAGAATTGGCCTTGGTATTGAGTATGGTAGGCAGTTTCCTGCTCACAGGCGCTTTCCACGAAGATGGATTTGCTGATTTTTGCGATGGGTTTGGAGGCGGATGGACCAAAGATAAAATCATCGAAATTATGAAAGATTCGCGTGTGGGGACTTATGGCGTGGTGGGGTTGGTGTCGATTTTAGCGCTCAAGTTTCTCAGCCTCAAAGGGTTACAACCTTGGCAATTGGTACAAGCCCTGATTTTGGCACATACCCTTAGTCGTTATGCGGCCATCACTTTTGTATTTACGCATACCTACGCCGAGGCAAGCCCAACCTCTAAAACTACACCGAGCAAAGCCAAGCCAGTAGCGCAAGATGTACCCTTAGAAGCCTGGGCTGTGGCTACTGTACTGGCTGCCATTCCTTGGCTTTGGATGTGTTTCAGCTTAAGCTGGATGGTGTTGTTTGTGCCTATTCCGTTGGTACTGCTCAAAATTTATTTGTCAAATTATTTCACCAAATGGATAGGCGGCTACACAGGAGACTGCTTAGGAGCCACCCAACAAATGGCCGAGGTCTTGATTTATCTTAGTCTTTTGATTTTTCTTTCTCATCCTTTTTCTTTTTTCCATCCGAAAATTTAACCGTAATCCCCTGCGTCAACGAATAAATCAAAGGCCGCACACCCGCTCGCGCTTGCACATCTTCCGGCAGCTCATCGTACATCAGGCTGAAACGGGTGTTGAACGCCAAATACTTGGATACTTTAAACTGGATGATGTTGTCTGTATAATATCGTCCTAAAGAAAATAAATTATTGAAAGGGACTTGATAACCAGTCAGTGAGTTGAAACTGATGTCTTTGTTGATAGCCCAAATCAAATCGAGGTAAATATTACCTTTCAAAGCAGCAGTATTATCTACAAAAATTTGCCGGTCGTTTTGTAGCAGGGTATCCTGATCATCGGGCAAAAACTGGTCAGTAAATTCATCAAAAGCGGCCTTGCGCCAGGCGTTTACTTCATAAAAAGCACCCACACCGATGGCAATGATGAGATCGCTTACATTTTTCAACTTAAAGCGCCCATTGGCACCCAATTGCCAGCGCGAAACCAACCCCCGGTTCAAATCATATTGCCATTGCATAAATATTTCGGGCGAATTGCGCTTTTGCCGCATAAAATTATTCTGCTGTCTAACCAGTCCATCATTGAGAGCTTGTGCCCCATTCACGGTCGAAAGGTTGAAATTGGTTATCACAGCATAGTAATGTTTGGGCGTGATATACACTACATTGCCTAAGTTGGTGAAACTTACTAAGTCGCGGCGCTGTTGTTTTACACTGATATTGAAATTAACATTACCTACCACTTTGCGCGTGCCGTCTTCTTTTTCATAGACCATTTTTTCAAGATTTACGACTTGCCCCTTAGCGGTGAATGCTCCCGCAAACAAAACAAGAAGCATTATAAGATACAAGTTGAAGTACTTCATAAGATGTAGAAATTAAGTTAGCATATAGCTTGCTTATGCTTTATGGAAATAGAATTATGTGTTAAAAAAAGAAAAACTTACTTAACTTTGAGCCATTTCAAGGATTTTTATTTTAATTTACACCTATGAATCGTCAAAACTTCACGCGATTGTTGATAACATTTTGTTGGGCTGTTGTAATCGCGACCGGCCTCCCTGCTATTGGTCAAGCGCAAACTCTATTGGAGGAAGCCCAAAAAGAAATCCAAAAACAGTGGATGTTGGCAGACATCACCATCGAGGGGCAATCGTTCAAGCAGATGATCGAAACAGCCCCCTCCGAAGAAGAAAAAAAGCGTATGAAGCAAGTGCTAACAACTTCTTTACTTCATTTCAAAGACGATGGCACCTATGTTTACAAAATGATGGGCGTACAAGAAATCTTTCGTTGGTCGCTCAAGTTGGAAGGTGAAACACTCTTGCTCATAACGGAGAACAATGAGGACAAAGAAAATCCATTGAAGCAAGTAATTCATAAAATCAACAGCCAAGAGTTGGTATTGCAGGAGTTAGGTTCGGAAGGGGAAAATAGGATGCTACTTGTTCCAAAACAATGAGTAGGCAAACAAATTGGGCAAGCAATCCTGCCAAGTGGGTGAAGAGAGGCCAAGCAATTTTTTTTTGTTTGATAGGTAGCGTCTATGCCTTCGCACAGTTAGAC
Source organism: Microscillaceae bacterium (assembly GCA_003449595.1). Taxonomy (GTDB): domain Bacteria; phylum Bacteroidota; class Bacteroidia; order Cytophagales; family Microscillaceae; genus UBA8158. Next base: position 2,199 of record DMHB01000198.1, read on the forward strand.
AACAGAGTTTTTGAAGAACACTTAGCAATTCGCCCCGAGCGAAAACAATCGTTGTATTTGTATGTGCAAAACTTTGCTTTTGTAAAAAATAACGAATATTTCAACGCTGGCATTCAAGGCAAAACATTGTTTGGCTATCAGTTAGCGCCTTCGTTGGTATATTATCCCACGCAAAATGTGCGGATACAAGCAGGTGTGATGGCGATGAAAGACTTTGGGGCGGAGGGATTTTCACAGCTATTGCCTTTGTTTTCGGTGAAAATCCAAAAAGATTGCACTTCCATCACCCTTGGTAACCTGCAAGGGGCGCTTGCTCACCGACTTATTGAACCTTTGTTCGACTTTGAGCGCAACATTACCAACCGTTACGAAAATGGTTTGCAGATACTATGGCATCGTAGGCGTGTTTTTGCAGATGTTTGGGTCGATTGGCAACAACAAGCCAGCATTGCGACCCAAACCCAAGAGCAAATTTTTGGAGGCTTGCACATGTATTATCGCCCCATCGACAAACCCAATTTCTATTTACAATTCCCCTTTCAGTTTACCATTCGCCACCGAGGCGGCCAAATCGGCGGAAGCCGACAGCCCCTCACCAATGCTGTCAACTATGCGGTAGGAGTGAGCGCAGCTTGGACTTTTGGAGAAGGCAGTTGGTTGCAGAAAATCAATGCGGATAATTACTGGGTAGGTAGCCTCAATACGGCTGTCGATTCGACAGAGGTGGCTAAAAATGAAGCCGGTGGGGCTATTTATACCAACCTCACCGTTACTACGCGCACCCTGCAAATGATGCTCAGTTATTGGCAAGCGTTGAGCTATTTCGAGTCGGCACAAGGCGGGGAGTTGTACCGATCTTTTTTGTTGCAAGCGCCAGCAGGTCAATTTGGGCTTTTTCCTCGAAACCGCAACATCTTGATTTTACGCTTATTCAAGGATGTCAAAGTGATGGATGATCTGTGGCTGTCTTTTCGTTTCGAGCCTTATTTTGATTTTACCAATGGCTTGATAGAACAGGCTGCCGGCATTTATGTCAATTATCGGCCTTATGCCAAATTGCTTAAAGTAAAGGCCAAACAGCCCGATTAAAGG
>DMHB01000134.1 GCA_003449595.1 Microscillaceae bacterium
TTTAGATCCTGAAGATTATTACATCGACCCTCGGGGGTTTTTGGTATTTACAGAAGCTTACCACCTGAAGCGTGGTTATTGTTGTAAAAGTGGCTGCAAACACTGCCCCTACGGCTACGATAAAAAGACAGACAAGCTCAATAAAAAATAGCATTTTGCTTGTTTTTTGAGAGAATGAGCCTTATATTTGCCGTCCGTTTTAGATGTAATGCAATTTATTTTTCTTCATAATACGATATTTTAATTGTTTTTCAGATGGCCAAAGTTTGTCAAATCTCAGGAAAAAAAACACAGGTAGGGAATAATGTTTCTCACGCAAACAACAAAACTAAGCGCAAGTTTTACCCTAACTTACAAAAAAAACGCTTCTATTCTGAAGCAGAAGGACGTTGGGTTACTTTGAAGGTAGCTACCAGCACCATTCGAACCATCAACAAGAAAGGGTTTGACCAGGTAGTCAAAGAAGCCGGTATCAAACTCAAATAATCTTGCAAGATTTTTAAAAGCCGGCAAAGCCGGCTTTTTTAGTTTATAAGTATGGGTTTATCACCAGGTTTTGTCTTCTTGCTTGTGTTCGGAATGTTGTTTTGGGGAGGATGTCAGCAGGCAGAATCATCCAAAAACAATAGCGATGTGCATTTATCCAAAACCTCAGTGGTTAAGCAAAAGCTCACTAATTTACGGGGTCGGTGGTATTTGAATGAATGGGATTTGTACCACACCCTGCATTTCATCAATGAGAGAGAATTGGTAATAGATAACCACATCGATACGGTTTTTAGATTTCAATACGAACTGCAAAACGACACGCTCATACTTTACGACAAAAAAAAGGGACAGGCACTCTATTTCAATCCCATCACTGCTTTCGACGAAGATAATTTAGTTTTTGAGCAATTTATAGAAAAAAGCGGCCAACAACATTACACCCGTAAGCCTTTCAATAAGCATAAATAATCAAATTCTGTACAAAATATGAAACGTTTTTTACTTTACACGAGCCTCTATGTTATCATCGCATCCTTTTCTTTTGGATGCCGAGCCATTTCACAAGGCAAGCGTTTCGCTGAGTGCGATTTCCGTATCGCTTCAGTCAAAAGTGTCAACTTGGCTGGAGTCAATGTAGAAGGCATCCGCGATTTTACCGAGTTCAATTTAATTGATGCAGGAAAAATAGCGCTTTCGCTCACGCAAGGAAGTATTCCTTTTGGATTTACCTTGAATCTGGAAGTAAAAAACCCCAACAATAAAGTTGCAGCCCTGAACCGCTTGGATTGGATAATGTATGTAGATGATATTGAAATGGCACGAGGCACCAGCAACGAGCGTGTGGAAGTAGCTCCTGCCGGTATTGGTACGCTTCCGCTTAGTTTTCAGTTAGACTTGAAGAAGGTATTCAGCGGTGGTAGTGCAAAAGCCTTGTTCAATCTTATTCTTAACTTGGTAAACTTAGGTGCAGACGAAAGCCAATTGGTATTCAAGGTAAAGCCCTCTTTTTTGATTTTGGGAAGCGAAGTGGCTTATCCGGGGTATATCAAAATTAAGAAAGAGTTTGGTGGAGAATAACCGGTGGCAGATACAGTAAAATGTTACAATCCAAGCTTAAATCCTAAGAAAATAATATCATCCCTTTGTTCACAATTATTCATTTGGATGGCCAGAAGTTCTTCCAAAAGGGCTTGTTGTTGGGTGAGTGGTAAGCCTACAATGCCCGCTACAAAAGAATAGAGGCGTTCTTCGCCTAACTTCCGTCGTTTGAAGTCGTTTTGATCTGCAAACCCATCCGAAAACAAATAGACAAGGCTTCCTAAAGACAAGTGAATGTGGTGGTCAACAAAAGCCACACTTTCGTCTTGTTCTCCTCCAATCGATCGCCTTGCTCCTTGAATTTGAGACAGTGCTAAATTTTGCACGTCCCAATACCATAAGGGTCTTTTAGCGCCACTAAAAGTAAGTACATAAGTATTGTCCACTTGAGGTGAAATTTTTAAAATGGCTATATCAATTCCATTGATATTGCCTGTTTCTTTTTGTCGCAAAACCCTTTCCACCTCTTGATGTAACTGCGCCAAAACTTCGGCAGGTGAGGTAACTCCTTGCACATTGATTATTTTATCTAATAGAATACTGCCTATCAGTGTCATAAATGCTCCTGGCACCCCGTGGCCGGTGCAATCCAAAACTGCTAAAAAAGTGCTTTCTTGGTATTGACAAAACCAGTAGAAATCTCCCGAAACGATGTTTTTGGGCTTATAAATCAGCAGATAATCTCCAATAAAAGTTTTTAGAACATCTTTTTGTGGCAATATGGCATTTTGAATGGTTTGAGCCGCGTTGATACTACTGCTTAGGGTTTTGTTACTTACTTCGATGGTATGTAGTTGTTCTTTGATGCGTTGGTCGTTTTCTTTGAGTTTGATATAGGCTTTTTTCAGTACTTCTTCATTGCTTTTTGATCTTTCATTCAAAAGCTCTAAGCGTTGGTTTTTAAAATGTATGTCAATGTTTTGTTCTTGAATCTTCGCTTGTTGGCTCAGAAGTGTTTCATTTTGAAGTCTCAACTTCATTAATCAGTTCAATTTTTTGGTTATCCTGTTTGAGCAAAACCCCAAGAAAAGCGATGGTAAGCATTGCACTCATAGAAGTAGCAAATGCCACATCTTCATAAGTCCAATCGCGTGATGCTTTTTGTTGCTCAAAACAAATCACACCCCCTAATTCGCCACTGATAAAGTAAGGTACATCGAGCATCGAGAAAATATCATTGGGGATGAGGTAGGAGTCCAAAAACCCAATTGTTATCGGATTGTTGCGTGCTTGATTCACTTTCACCACACGTTGGCGCTTAATGGCGGCAAAGTAAACAGGAAAATCTTTTTCCAAAAGCACGCCGCCTTCCAAGTGTTGTTGTTGTTGTAAATCAAAAAGATTCAAACAAACAATGCCCATTTTACCATCTATTGATTTGTATTGCCAAATGCTTACCCGAGAGGTCTTTGAAAAATTGGCTAAGGTTTCAGTAATTAAGTGCAGCAAAACAGGCAAATCACCTTGCTGCAAAGCTTGGTGGCGTGCAATATATTGAAGCGCAATGGTACTCTTTTCTAATTGTATAAATGAGTTCTGTGTTTCTTCTCTTAGCTCAAATAAGTGTGCTTGGCTTAGCTGCAATGCCTGGTGCAGCAGGGCCATATCTTCGGTGTGTTTAAGCTTTTGGTGGTAAAAAAAGAACTGTGTTTCTTCTTCAAAACTGAAAAAGATGCCATTAGCTTTTTGCTTTATTTGAAGAATACCGGCTTGCTGCGCTTGGTCGAAGAGGTGCTCAAAGTTATCAAACCAATTAAAAACCATTGCCGGTATTTGGTTTGACGTGCCCAAGGTGGTGAGCAGCATCAAGAGCTTGTCAAGATCTGTTACCAGTCGAGCTTCTTTCATAAATACATCTATATATTTACAACTACATCAACAAATATAAATAAAGTATGGCTAATATAGTAAGCATTGAACCAAAATCAGTTTCGGTGGCTCAGTTCCATAGTTATATGCTGAGCACCATCGCACCACGCCCCATTGCCTTTGTTAGCACCATTGATCAGCAAGGTCAAGTCAATTTAAGTCCGTTTAGTTTTTTCAATGTTTTTGGCTCCAATCCGCCAATTCTCATCTTTTCGCCTGCCCGCCGAGTACGTGATAATACCGACAAACATAGCCTTGAAAATGTAAAAGAAGTAGGCGAGGTGGTGGTCAATATAGTGAACTATGCCATCGTTGAGCAAACTTCTTTAGCTAGTACAGAGTATCCAAAAGGGGTCAATGAATTTATCAAAGCCGGGCTAACCCCAGTGCCTTCAGTCAAAGTCGCCCCACCCAGGGTACTCGAATCGCCTGCGGCCTACGAATGCAAAGTAATACAAATAATAGAAACCGGCCACGAAGGGGGTGCTGGCAACTTGGTGGTTTGCGAAGTGGTTCTGGCGCACTTTCAGCCGCATATTTTTGATGAAGATGGCAAGATCAATCCGCAAAAAATTGACTTAGTAGCGCGTATGGGGTACGATTTCTATTGCCGAGCCAGTGGTGAAGCTGTTTTTGAAGTACCCAAGCCCAATGTCAACAAAGGAATGGGCATTGATCAAATACCGGTTTACATTCGCGAAAGCCATATTTTGACCGGAAACCATTTGGGGCGATTAGGCAACAGCCAGCAGTTTCCGGCACAAGAAGAAGTAGAGGCGTATGCCCAGAGCGAAGAAATCAAGCGCTTGCTTGGCCAGTTAGATGCCACATCAGAAGCATTCTACGAAGCACTACATCAGCAGGCTAAAGTGCTAATAGAGGCCAATGAAATTCAAAAAGCGTGGTTGACTTTATTACAATGGAGAAAAAAATAGTATGCTTGCATAATATTTTTTCGATTTTCTTGCATTTTTAAATTAGCCCGCCTAATTTTACGTAAGAAAAATTCAAAAAGACTTCATAACATTCTCTGTAAACGCACTGTTCACCAATTTAAATTTTAACAAACTCTTATATGGCAAAGCAATATTTAAGTGTAAGAAATTTGAAGTTCCTCTTGCATGAGGTATTCAAAACAGAAGAACTGACCAAGCATCCCCGCTACGAGCACATCGACAAAGAGGCCATTGATATGATTGTCGATTCTGCTTTGCAAATCGGCGACAACATTGCCCACCCCGTTGCTGCTGAAATGGACAGAAAACCCGCCGACTTCCGTGATGGCAAAGTATATGTACACCCTCAGGTTAAAAAGTATATCAGCGCAATGGCTGAAGCCGGATTAATTGGATCTTCTGCTTCGTTAGAAGTTGGAGGCTCTCAGTTACCTGAAATTGTTACTACAGCCCAGGGCTTCATTATGGGCGCAGCCAACAATGGAATTACAACTTTCACTGGATTAACTGCTGGTGCTGCCGGCCTTATCGCTTCATTTGGTTCTCAGGAGTTGAGAGACAAATATTTGGAAAAAATGTATGGCGGACAATGGCAAGGCACGATGTGTTTGACCGAGCCTCAAGCTGGTAGTTCGTTGCATTATATTACTTCTTCGGCTACCCCAACCAACGAAGGATATTATAAAATACGCGGTCAAAAAATTTATATCTCTGCCGGCGACCACGACCAAACCGAGAACGTGATTCACTTGTATTTGGCAAAAATTGATGGTGCTCCTGCCGGAACTAGAGGTATTTCTTTATTCGTAGTACCTCAAAAGCGTGAAGAAAATGGTCAATTGGTTGACAACGACGTTACAACCATTGGTATTTATCATAAAATGGGTCAAAAAGGAACACCAGCCATCCACTTGCAAACCGGCGCTAAAAACGACAATTGCCGTGGTTGGTTAGTAGGCGAGCCTCACAAAGGTTTGACTTATATGTTCCAAATGATGAACGAAGCACGCTTGGGTGTAGGTCTTACCGGGGCTTCTATCGCGTCTGCGGCTTACTATGAAGCTTTGGAATACGCCAATGAGCGTCCACAAGGCCAAACCCTTAGCATCAAAGGACAAGACCCCAATGCACCACAAACCCTTATCATTAACCACCCTGACGTAAAAAGAATGTTGCTTTTCCAAAAAGCAGTGGTTGAAGGCTCTTTGTCGTTGATTATGCAATGTGCTTTGTATGGCGATTTGGCTCATACCACTGAAGGCGAAGACAAAGAACGCTATGAGTTATTGCTCGATATGCTTACCCCTGTAGCCAAAACATATCCTACCGAAATGGGTATTCAATCGGTAAGCTCAAGCTTGCAGTGCTTTGGTGGTGGCGGTTTCTGCGAAGATTTCCCATTAGAAAAATTATACCGCGATATTCGCATCACTACCATCTATGAAGGCACAACAGGCATTCAATCTTTGGCTTTGTTAGGCCGTAATGTAACTATGAAAAATGGCAAAGCCGCGATGGCTTACTTCCAAGAAGTATCTAAAACCATTGCCGAAGCCAAAACTTACGATCCTTTGAAGAAATATGCAGAGACTTTAGAAACCGAGATGCAGCGTTTACAGAATGTAACCCAGCATTTGGTTGGCTTTGCTATGAAAGGTGAAGTAGAGCGTTTCTTGTCGGATGCTACTTTGTATATGGAAATGTTTGGTATTTCTGCCATTGCTTGGCAGTGGTTACGTCAAGGTATCATAGCACACCAAGCGCTGTTGACTAAAAACCCACAAGGCGATGAGTTGAGTTTCTATGAAAGCAAGATTCACACGATGAAGTTCTTCTTTGCATATGAAATTCCAAAAACACAAGGGTTAGCTACTCGTTTGTTAGATGCCGAAGTATTGACCGTAGGCGTAGAAAAAGCAGTATTTGTGTAAATCTATTTGGATTTTTTGCAATAGGTATGGAAGCAGGGCTTGTCCCTGCTTTTTTTGTTTTAAGCATAGATTTTCTAACTTAGCCACTCCCACTCTCTAACCAATAATTTGTATGCTAAAATTATTTAAACAAACCTTGGTAGGCTTGCTGTTTGCGGCGGCTTTCCAATGGCCACTCCAAGCACAACAATTAGACTCAGCACCAGTCATTATTCAAGAAACTTTTGTTTTGGTCAATGAAATCAGAGCCAAAGGCTGTGAATGTGGTGGGGTCTGGTATCCTGCTGTTCAAGCATTGATTTGGAACGATAAATTAGCCATTGCTGCTGAAAAACACGCAGCCGATATGCAAGACCGAGGATATTTTGGACACGTAACCCCAGATGGGGTGAAGCCTTCGCAGCGGGTAGAAGCAGAGGGATATAATTGGTTTAAGGTAGGCGAGAATATAGCCTGGCTTCAGAAATCGGCACAAGAGGTGGTAGGCGACTGGCTGAAAAGTCCCGGCCACTGTCGCAATATTATGAATCAAGAATTCACAGAAACTGGGATTGGGAAAGTAG
>DMHB01000132.1 GCA_003449595.1 Microscillaceae bacterium
CTATTACTTACCACTTCAATTACAAACCCCATGAAAAAAAACATTTTGCGCTTGGGCTATTGCCTGCTGCTGTTTACTCTTACGTCTTGTTTTGAGAAAAATAAAATTGACCCCAACAAACTACCTCCTGCTACTAAAATAGGTGCCGAAACATTTGGCTGTAAAATTAATGGCAAGGTATGGAGGAACATCTCCTCGGGAGGCTTCTTTAAACCTCCTTCAACGTGGATGGATATCTATAACTTAAATGGCTTTTTCTTTATATTTTTTGGAGCTAGTAATCATTCCTCTACAGAAGCTCGTGCAATGATTATCCGCTTCGCTTCAGAAAAACTATCCGTTGGTGAATATTTTGGAAAAAACATGTCCGATTCCATGAGAGTGGCACTTAGGAGACTAAGATCTATTTATGGGATTGGAATAGGAAATGATTCTATTAACTCTACAGCAGTAGATGCTTATATTTGAAGAGGGGATGATTACTATCTTCGCGCAGATCTGCCCGGTAGTTTGAATATAACTTATGTAGATACACTAAGACACATTGTTTCGGGCGAGTTTTACTTTACTGCCAGAGGGTCTAATTCACAACTTTATGAAGTAACAGAAGGCCGATTTGATCTAACTTATTCAGGTATAGGGAGAATTAGATAAACTACCTATCCCACTTACTAAAAATCTAAACTAATTAAAGCGCTTTGGCTTGTTACTTTTATATACCATTCAAGCAATGACACAAAATCCTAATAATCTTCCTCCTGCGTAATTATTCTATGAAGGGAATCCTCTTCTACATCCTCTCCGGCGACTCAATCCCCAATAATCCTAACGATTTGCGAATAAGTTCACCGGCCTGTGCCGAAAGTGCCACCCGAAAGGCACATAATTCCGGTGTTTCGGCTTTGAAGATGGGACACTCCGCAAAAAACTGACTATAGCCTTTGGCCAATTGGTAGGCATATTGCACCAGCAACGAAGGCTCTAAGCTATCGGCGGCTTGTTGCACCGTTGCCGGATAGTCGTAAAACAAATGTAAAAGGTGTAATTCGGCGGGTTGTAAAGTGCCCACCGTATGCGTGGTTTGGTGCTTGATGCCCAAATCTTCTGCTTTGCGCAAAATAGCCCTGGTACGGGCATAGTTGTATTGCACAAAAGGACACGCATCGCCCTGAAAATCAATGGATTCTTCGGGATTGAACAACATCCGTTTTTTGGGTTCTACTTTTAGCAAGTAATACTTCATAGCGCCCAATCCGATTTGGTGATAAAGTTTTTCGCGATCAGCTTGGCTAAAATCTTCCATATTGACCACACCTTTTTCGTCGGTGCGTTGCCGCGCCGTGTCGATCATATCGGCCAATAGTTCGTCGGCATCCACCACAGTGCCTTCGCGGGTTTTCATCCTTCCACTGGGCAGATCTACCATTCCGTAGCTAAGGTGAAACAACCCGTTTTGCCCATACGTACGCCCTAATTTGTGCAGAATGGCAAACAAAACCTTGAAATGATAATCTTGTTCGTTGCCAACCACATAGATACATTTATCGAGCGACAAAGCTTGAAACCGCATATCGGCTGTGCCCAAGTCTTGGGTAATGTACACCGAAGTACCGTCGTTGCGGAGCAGTAGTTTTTCGTCCAATTTTTCGGCTTTGAGGTCAATCCAAACCGAGCCATCAGGTTTCTTGAAAAACACCCCGTTGGCAAGTCCTTCGTCCACAATGCTTTTGCCCAGCAAATAGGTTTCCGACTCATAATACACCTTGTCGAACCTGACACCAATGTTTTGATAGGTCTTATCGAAACCTGCATACACCCAGCCGTTCATTTTTCGCCAAAGCGCCAAAGTTTCGGGGTCGCCATTTTCCCATTTTTGGAGCAGTTCCCTTGCTTCTTGCATTGCAGGGGCTTGTTTTTCGGCTTGTTCTTTGGGCATTCCCTCGGCTACCAAGGCTTGAATTTGGCTTTGGTAGAGTTTTTCGAAGGCTACATAATATTTGGCCACCAAGTGGTCGCCTTTGGTTTGGCTATTTTCGGGTGTTTCGGCTTGCCCGGCTTGTTGGTAGGCCAACATCGACTTGCAAATATGAATGCCTCGGTCGTTGACCAATTGCGCCCGAATCACTTCATAGCCGTTAGCCGTAAGGATACGCGCCAAAGAATCGCCTAAGAAATTGTTGCGTAGATGCCCCAAATGCAAGGGTTTGTTGGTGTTGGGCGACGAAAACTCGACCATCACCTTTTGTTGCTTGGGCGCTGCTTGTCCAAAATCGGGCATTTGCTGCAAAGTATTAAAAAATTGCAGCCAAGCCTCGTGCCGCAAGCTGATATTTAAAAAACCCTTCACCACATTGAAATTGGCCACAAAATCGGCGTGTTGCACCAAATATTCGCCCACAGCCTTTCCCAAAGCTTCGGGCGACTGACCGGTGGCCTTGGCAAACGGAAAACTGACCCACGTATGCGAGCCTTCAAACTCGGGTTTGGTGGTTTGTAGCGCGATTTTTTCGGCTGCTATTCCAAAAACAGAAGACAAGGCTTGCTGAATGTGCGCTGCCAGCAGGGTTTCAAAATGTATCATTGCTCTATGCTTGTTATTGCCCGATGGTTACCACGATTTTGCCAATGGCTTTGCGCTCCAGCAAGTCGGTCATCGCTTGGGCATATTGTTCTAAGGGGTAGTTTTTAGATACCAATGGCTTGATATGCCCCTCGCCATACCATTTGAATAATTCCATCATCGATTGCACCAACACAGCGGGGTTTTTCGACATATAATTGCCCCAAAAAAGCCCTACCAACGAGCAGCCCTTGAGCAACACCAAATTGGTGCTGAGTTGCGGAATGCGCCCTCCGGCAAAGCCCACCACCAACAGGCGGCCTTCCCAAGCAATGCACTTCATCGATTTGTCGAATACATCGCCGCCTACGGGGTCATAAATCACATCGGCACCCTTGCCTTGGGTATATTCTTTTACTTTTTCTACAAAATCTTCTTCTTCGTAGTTGATCAGGAAATCAGCCCCTTTTTGGCGGGCTGCTTCCAGCTTTTCAGCCGAGCTGGCCGTAGCAATCACTTTTGCCCCTAAATGGTGGCCAATTTCGACCGCCGAAAGCCCTACGCCCCCACCGGCACCGTGAACGAGCAAGGTTTCGCCTTTTTGCAGCTTGGCGCGATGTACCAGTCCTACGTGCGAGGTGCCATAGACCACCATAAATGCGGCTGCTGTGGCAAAATCCATTGCATCGGGAATGGGCACTACGGCCATCGCATTGACGGCCACTTCTTCGGCCATTCCGCCAATACCGGTTAGTGCAGCTACCCGTTGGCCTACTTTCAGGTGTTTTACCTGAGCGCCCACCGCCTTGATAACGCCGCCCACTTCCCCGCAAGGGATAAACGGAAACGGCGGCTTGGCTTGGTACTTACCGGCTATCATCAGCACATCCGGAAAATTGACGCTGGTTGCCTTCACTTCGATCAGCACCTCGTTGTCTTGGGGTGTTGGAGCCGGGAAATCTTCGAGGACTAAGTCTTGAGGAGTTCCCCATTGTTTGCACAGAACTGCTTTCATAAGGTATTGATATTCAACTAATAAAGAAGCAAATTTGGGAATTGTTGTAAAATTATCCTTTTTTACATTCTCAGCCAAACCCAACCCCTTTTTGCAATGGTTTGCTTTCCGAATGCCAAAATCAATGTAGGGTTACACATCCTCCACAAACGCCCCGACGGCTACCACGCCATCGAGTCGGGTTTTTATCCTATTCCGCTCTGCGATGTGCTCGAAATTTTGCCCGCCGAGCAGCTCAGTTTTCAGCAAAGCGGCATCGCCATTCCGCCCGACGGCAAAGACAACCTATGCTTGCGGGCCTATGCGTTGCTCAAAGCCGATTTCGACCTGCCACCTGTGCAGTTATATTTGCACAAAATCATTCCGACCGGAGCAGGGTTGGGAGGCGGTTCTGCCGATGCAGTTTACACGCTGAAAAGCCTCAATATTTTGTTTGGATTGGGCTTGAACAACGACCAACTGCTGGCGTATAGCACCCAGTTGGGCAGCGATTGTGCTTTTTTTGTGGAAAACCAACCGGCCTTGGCCACCGGTCGCGGCGAGGTGCTGACGGCTATGCCCATCCCCTTGGCCAACCAATTTATGGTGTTGGTGTATCCTAACGTACACATCAGCACGGCGCAGGCTTATGCCGCGGTGCGCCCGAGCGACGACCGGCCTTCGCTAAGCGATAAATTTGCCTTGCCGCTGGCGCAATGGAAAGACCACCTTCACAACGATTTTGAGGCGGCACTCTTTCCACAGTTTCCGGTGTTGGCACAAATCAAAGCCGAGCTTTACGCGATGGGGGCCGTTTATGCGGCGATGACGGGTTCGGGGGCGGCCTTGTATGGCATTTTCGACCAAGAGGTGGACTTGGCCGACCACTTTCAGGCGTACTGGTGCTGGCAAGGGTTTGTTTAGCCGCGCACCCAGGTTGTTTTTTCGGATACCGGTTTGCGTTGGCCTTCCGGCGAGGGCTGTGCAGGATAGCCTACATAAAAGAATCCTAACAAACTATCGGCATCGCCTAAGCCAAAAAACGACTTGGCCTCGGGCATATACGTAACGCCGCCGGTGCCCCAATAGCCGCCAAGGTTGTGGGCTGTGGCCGATAAATAAAGGTTTTGCACCGCACAGGCTACGGCTTCTACCTCTTCGATTTCAGGAATTTTGCCCGACTCTTGGCGCTTCATCCCCAAGGCGATGATGTGCGAACACTTGAGCGGATTGCTGAGGAGTTTGTCGTATTTCTCTTGTTTGAAGGCTTCGGGCGGGGTTAGTTTTTGGTACATCGTGGCTTGAAACTCGGCTAATTTTTGCAGGCCGGCACCAGCGAACACCACAAAGCGCCAAGGTTCGGTTTTGCCGTGGGTGGGTGCCCAATTGGCATTTTCTAAAAGTTGCTCGATGAGCGCATCGGGAATGACCTCGCCGGTAAATTGCGCCGGATAGACTGAGCGCCGTTGCCGGATCAGTTGGTTGACCAAAGCTGTTTGTTCGGGGGTAAACATAAGGAAGGTGTTTTTTTGAAAAAACGAAGGTAGAAAAGTTTGTGCGTTTCTGGAAGTAGGTTTGTAAGCGGGAATGGTGTAATTTGCTATAGATAATGGGTGTAAGTTTTTTGATTTTGTGGATTGAAAACTTTGAAACTATGGACGAGAAAATTGGCCACATACACGATACTTTTTTCAAAAGCTTGTTTTCTGAAAAAGAGAACGCTTTGGCACTTATAAAAGCTGGTTTTCCTGCCGAAGTGCTTGCTCAGCTCGACCTTGACACCTTGGCCACCGAAGTAGATAGTTATTTGGACGAAAATCTCCAACAATCATTTGCCGATCTGGTCTATGTAGTAGGTTGGCGTGGAAAACCACTGCGCATTGCCTTGCTCTTTGAACATAAAAGCCAAAAGCCTGCCGATGAGACCGTGCTGTTGCAACTGTTGCGCTATCAGCTTAATTTTTGGGAAACCCGCTTGAAAAACAATGAACCCCTGTGTCCCATTCTTACCAAGATATTTTACCACGGCAGGCAACCTTGGCAAGCAAAAACCTTAGCCGAGGTGCTTCAAATAGAAACTCACTCACCTTTGCGCGGCTTAGTGCCCGATTTCAAGTATTTGCTTACCGACCTGAGCCAAATTCCCGATACCGAAATCAGGCGTTTATTTGCCGAGCAGGGCATACAAATCGGTGTTTTGCTAATGAAATATGTGTTTGATAAATCCTTTGTGGAGCGGCTTTCTGAACTGTTGAAAGACTTAGACAAGCTACTGGAAGGTAAAAACGGGCGAATAAAATTCAAGCAGATTTTGTTATATTTGTTAAAGGCGAGCAAAAAAAATTATCGAACCAAAATCGTAGAAATTATGCAAGAAATGTCAGAAACCACGCGCAAGGCATACATCAGCGTCTATGAAGATATGCTCAACGAAGGTATCGAAAAAGGAAAGGCAGAGGGAAAAGCAGAAGGAAAAGCAGAAGGAATCAACCTTGGAATAGAAAAAGGCGAACTACGCAAAACCATTCGAGGGGTTCGGAGTGCCCTGAACAAGCAAAAATATTCCATAGAAGAAATTGCTGAGCTTTTTGAAGTTAGTGAAGCATTTGTGGTCAAAGTGCAACTTGGAGAAATCCAAGAGGATGAAGACCAATAAGGCTGCAAAAGAACGCTAATAAATAAAACCAGTTTTTGTGGGTGGGAAACCTAAATTAAATAACCTTTAAATCATTTTGAAAGCGTTGGTATGACCTCTGAAACACTCTTTGGAAAACTTAATTTCAACAGTATTGCCCAAAATTCCGACTTTAAAGAAGATAGCGTAAGAGAAGTAATCATTTTACCAATCATCCACGCGCTTGGCTATACCCAAGAAAACATCGTGCGTAGCAAGACGCTTCAACATCCATTTCTAAAAATTGGCAGTAAAAAACGCCCCATTAACCTGGTGCCTGACTATGCCTTGAAAGTTGAAAATAATTTTGCGTGGGTGTTGGATGCCAAAGCACCTAACCAAAAAATAGTAAATGACGACAATGTAGAGCAAGTGTATAGCTATGCTACGCACCCCGAAATAAGGAGCAATTATTTTACCCTTTGCAATGGGGTAGAATTTTCGGTTTTTAGAACGGCAGATACCGCGAAACCCATTTTGTTTTTTGAAATAGAAGACATCGAAAACCATTGGGAAGAATTGAGCTTGCTATTAGCGCCTACAAGTTTTCAGGTTGGGAAAAACTTTGTTTATGAACCACAAATAACCTACAAAACAGCCTTTGATTATAACAATAGGCCATTGTTGGAAGAAATTCCTGTAAAGAAACGTGCATCAAGGCGACATTTCGGTGTTCACGGCTACTTCACCAAGCAGACTTGGAATGTGGTGGCCGAATACATCAAAAATTACAGCCAGCCCGGAGATTTGGTGATAGACCCATTTGGCGGTAGCGGTATTACAGCCATAGAAGCACTGATGAATAATAGGAAAGCCATCAACATTGACTTAAATCCAATGGCGGTTTTTTTGGTGCAATCGCTCATTGCGCCGGTCAAACAATCGGACTTAACGCAAGCCTTCAATGAAGTGAAAGAAGAGTACCAAAAGAAAGAACCCAAAACGGAAGAGGAAATAAAAAAAGCCCTAAAAAAATACCCGGGACCAAAGCCTCTGCCCTTGCCCAAAGGTTCGGATGTAAAAACCGTTGACCAATTGTTTAGCGACAAACAAACCGCACAATTGGGATTATTGAAATCAATCATAGTAAAGCAAAAGAATGAAAATATCCGTAATTCTTTATTGCTTATGTTTTCGGGGCTTGTAACAAAAGCAAATTTAACATACCATACGGGCAACACAGCAACAAGAGATGGTCAAGGGAATGCTAGTGCATTTCAATATTATAGATATAGAATTGCACCTGACCCGAAAGATGTTGATGTAATGAAATACTTTGAGCTGCGGTTTCAAAAAATTAAAGAAGCCAAAAAGGAAATGGAATACTTCATCCATGACAAGACCATTGCCAATGCGCAAATTGTAAAAGGCACAGCCACTGATTTAAGTTTTATTCCAAAAGAAACCGTTGACTACATCTATACCGACCCGCCTTATGGCAAGAAAATTCCTTATTTGGATTTATCGGCTATGTGGAATGCTTGGCTCGATTTGGAAGTAACCGAACAAGACTTTAAAGACGAAGCCATCGAAGGCGGCGAGCACAACAAAAGCAAAGATGAATACAATGACTTGATGGCGCAAAGCATCAAAGAAATGTATCGGGTGCTGAAATATGACCGTTGGCTTTCGTTTGTGTTTGCCCACAAAGACCCTGAATTTTGGCATTTGATCATCGATACTGCCGAAAGTTGTGGTTTTGAGTATGTGGGAGCAGTTCCTCAAAAAAATGGGCAAACCAGCTTTAAGAAAAGGCAAAATCCATTTACAGTTTTATCGGGTCAGCTAATTATCAATTTCCGCAAGGTTCGCAATCCGAAAACCATCATGAAAGCGAACTTAGGGATGGACATTGCCGAAATCGTAATGCAGACCATTGAAGGCATCATTGCAAAAAATAACGGGGCTACTTTGGAGCAAATCAATGATGAACTGATTATCAAGGGTTTAGAGTTAGGTTTTCTAGATTTACTCAAAAAAGAATATTCAGATCTGACTCCTATTTTGCTCGATAATTTCGACTACAACGAAACTACCGAAGTATTTACCATTCGCAAAAACACCAAATTCAAAACGCATCTCGACGTAAAACTGCGCATCAAGTATTACCTCATTAGCTATTTGCGGCGAATGGAACGGGAAAATAAAGCCCCTCATTTCGACGAGATTGTATTAGCCATTTTACCGCTTCTCAAAAACGGAACAACCCCCGAAAATCAGACCATTCTAAGTGTGTTAGAAGACATTGCCGAGCGCATAGGGCAAGATAGTTGGCAGCTTAAAAAAGAAGGGCAAGCCACTTTGTTTGGGTGAAGTTGGGTATGCAACCTCACTCCCCAAAAATCTCTTCCAAATCAATGGCCAGGTCAGGGAAAATATGGGCTTGGAATACTTCATCTTCCGCGAAAGCGCTTTTGAACACAAATTTTTCTTCCTCGTTGAGGACAAATTGAACCAAGGCCCTCACGGAAGGAAACACCACCCAGTATTCTCTCACGCCTGCCTCTTCGTAGAGGGCATATTTGATGCGCATTTCTTTTTTGGAATTGCCCGGCGACAGGATTTCGACGACCAAATCGGGCGCACCGATGCAGCCTTGTTCGTCTAACTGGGCTGCATTGCAAATCACCGAAAGGTCGGGCTGCACCACCGTATAAATATCTTGGTTGGCTTGGCTCGATTTTCTTTTGTCGAGCAGGCGCACGTCAAAGGGGGCAGCAAATAGGTTACAGGATTTTTCTTGTAAATAAGTCCCTATACAGATGTGTAGCTTGCTCGAAATTTTCTGATGCTTCACATTGGGCGCAGGCGACATTTGAAAAATCTTGCCCTTGATCAGCTCAACGGTTTGCTCGAACTGCCAAGTTAGGTAGTCGGCATACGAATATTGTGCCTCAGGGTCGAGCTGGGAAATATCGGTGATGGCACTTTGCATAGCGACAGTCGGCTTATCCTTGGAAGTCTATTTTCTTGTGGGTACCATCGCAAAAAGGCTTGTTCGACGAAGCCCCACAACGACAAAACGCCGTAACCTTGTGGGCTTTGGCTTCGCTGCCGTCTTTGTGTTTGATGGTTAGGTTGCCATACACCAAAATAGGGCCTTGGGGCACTACTTCGACGATGACCTCTTGCGAGGAAGTGGCCGACTGGGGTTGGGGTTGCGCTTCGTTCATAAAAAACGAGAGTGCGCCCGAAGGGCATTTGCTAACCTGGGCGATGATTTCTTGGGTAGTAGCGCCGGTGGCATTGATCCAAGGCCGTTTGCCCGGGTCGAACACTTGCGGAAGGCCGTGAAAACAACGCGCAGAGTGGATGCAAATATGGGATTGCCAAACCACGGTTACTTCGCCGTTGGTGTATTCTTTTCGATCAGGAGTAGTATCGTTGCTCATAAAAATTAGGAGATGAGGGTTATAAAAAATAAGATGATTTAACTTAGCGGCTCAGTAGTTAAAGCTAAAAAAACTTATTCATTTTGCCAAAAAAGCCGACTAAGCTAACTTCAGCGAAGCTGGTTTATCACCCTCAAAAAAAATATTGTATGCCTCTTTATTTGCGCCTCCTTGGTTGGTTGGTCTTATCCTGGGTGAGCCTTACGGGATGTATCACTTTGAAAGGCAAAGACGTGTCGCTCGCCACCCGCTTTGCCGACTCGCCCCAACCACCCCCGCCCGACTATGCCAATCCCGACCACTGGGCAGCCTTGCCGACCCGCTCCGACAACGCCGATCGCTATCCAACCTATGTGGCTGCCGATCAGCAAAGCATCGCTGCGGCGGATGTTTTTTACATTTATCCAACCCTGTATAGCTACAAACCCACCCTGCCCAACCAATGGAACGCCGACGTAAAAGATGCCTACCTCAACCGGCAAATAGACGAACTGGCCATCCTGAACCAAGCCAGTATTTTCAACGGCAGCGGCAAGGTATATGCGCCCCGCTATCGCCAAGCCCATCTCTACGCCTACAAAACCCCCTATGCCAACGATTCGATACAGGCGTTTGCGCTGGCTTACGAAGATGTAAAAACAGCCTTTCAATATTATTTAGACCATTTCAACCAAGGGCGGCCTATCCTCATCGCGGCGCATAGCCAGGGTACTAACCACGCCACGCGCTTGGTCAAGGAGTTTTTCGACGGGCAACCACTTCAAAAACAGTTGATAGCAGCCTATTTGGTGGGCATTCCTACCGCTCCCGACGCATTCATCACCATCCGGCCTTGCCAGCAGGCCGACGATACAGGCTGTTTTGTGTCGTGGTGTACCTATGCCGAAGGATATTATCCGCCCAACTATGCCGAAAAACTTCAAAAGGCAGCTTGTATCAATCCGGTCAATTGGCAAATCGACCCTACTTTAGCCGCTTCGGCGGAACACCAAGGCAGTGTGCTGTGGAAATTTAAACCCAGCAAGCCCCACCGATTTTCTACCCGCATCGAAGGCGGTATGGTGTGGATAACCAAACCGAAAATTCCGTTTGGCTTTTTGCTCAAAGTGAAAAACTGGCACCAAGGCGACTACAACCTGTTTTATTTCAATGTGCGCCAAAATGCCCAAAAACGTACCCAAAGCTATCTCAATCAGACCCAGAAGTAGCTACTTTGGGTCTTGCCACAAATCCTGGGTACAACACAACCAACTCTCAATGGAAACCCTTAAATTTGCCATTCAACTTTTTAATCGATTTCAAACAATATCCAATATTTATGTCTGCTCCATCCTATGATGTTATTGTAATTGGCAGTGGCCCGGGCGGCTACGTTGCTGCAATCCGTGCCTCACAGTTAGGGATGAAAGTCGCTGTGGTCGAGCGCGAAGAATTAGGCGGAATTTGCCTCAACTGGGGCTGTATTCCTACCAAAGCGTTGCTCAAAAGTGCCCAAGTGTTCGATTATATCCACCACGCCCAAGACTATGGCATTTCCGTCAAGGATTTTTCGGCCAATTTCCCTCAAATGATCCAGCGCAGCCGACAAGTAGCCGACGGGATGAGCAAAGGCATTCAGTTTTTGTTTCGCAAAAATAAAATCGATGCCATTTTTGGTTTTGGCAAGCTTACCAAAGACAAACAAGTGGAAGTAACCGACAAAGAAGGCAAGAAAACCACCTATGCCGCCAAACACATCATTTTGGCTACCGGTGGGCGTGCCCGCGAACTACCGAACCTCAAGATTGACGATAAAAAAATCATTGGCTACCGCCGCGCAATGGTTATGGAAAAACAACCCGAAAGTATGGTGGTAGTCGGCTCGGGCGCTATCGGGGTCGAGTTTGCCTATTTCTACAACGCCATCGGGACCAAAGTAACCATCGTAGAATATTTGCCCAACATCGTGCCTTTGGAAGACGAAGAAATATCAAAACAATTGGAAAAGTCTTTCAAAAAAGCCGGTGTGCAGATAATGACCAGCTCCGAAGTAACCGGTGTGGACACCTCGGGCAAGTTATGCAAAGTGAAAATCAAAACTCCCAAAGGCGAAGAAACCCTCGAAGCCGAAGTAGTGCTTTCGGCAGTGGGCGTAGCTACCAACCTCGAAGGCATTGGCTTGGAAGATTTGAACATCAAAACCGAAAAAGGCAAAGTGTTGGTCGATGACTATTACCAAACCAATGTGGCTGGCGTTTATGCCATCGGCGATATTGTCCGTGGGCAAGCCTTGGCGCACGTGGCTTCTGCCGAAGGCATTATTTGTGTCGAAAAAATAGCAGGACATCATCCCGAACCTTTGGACTATAACAACATCCCGGGCTGTACTTATTGCTCGCCTGAAATCGCATCAGTAGGTTATACCGAAAAAGCCGCCAAAGAGGCCGGCTATGAGGTCAAAGTAGGCAAGTTTCCTTTTTCTGCTTCAGGCAAAGCCAGCGCCGCAGGCACCAAAGATGGCTTTATCAAGGTGATTTTCGATGCCAAATATGGCGAATGGTTAGGCGCACACATGATCGGGGCCAACGTTACGGAAATGATTGCCGAAGTAGTAGTAGCCCGCCGGTTAGAAACCACCGGACACGAAATCATCAAGTCGGTTCACCCTCACCCCACAATGTCGGAAGCCATTATGGAAGCCGCCGCCGCTGCCTACAACGAAGTCATTCACTTATAATTTTTCATCACAATCCTTTGCACCTATGGCCAAGTGGATCACACACAGCAAAACCCTTGATAAAAAACAACATACTATTGTCGTCGCACAAGATGCTGAAGAAGCACTGGCGCATATCGACCAAGCCGATGAGTACTCATATGCCAAAAACAGGCTCGAACAAGGCGCTACTTGCGTGGTAGTCAATCAGTTTAGCCGGTTGTTGGTGCTGGTGGTTTTCAAAGAACTGCCCACCGACCCATCCAATCGGTTGGAGCGCTTCCGTCGTGCCGGATTTGATGTGTGGCAGGTGCTTAACAACGAGCGTGCCAGCCAAATACAAATTACGACGACCGCCGCTCAAATTGCCGATATGTTGGCTGTGGCCGAAGGCTTGGCGCTGAGTACGTATATGTTCGACAAATACAAGAGTACCCCTACCCCAAGGTTAGAGTGGCAACTTACGTTGGTAGCCGAGGGCTTGGCGAAAGAGGCTGTAAAAGAACTCAACAACGTAGTAGAAGCCACGTTCTTAGCCCGCGATTTGGTCAACGAGCCTGTCGTATATCTGACTGCCGAACAGTTGGCCGCCGAAGCCGAAAAAGTAGGCAAAAAGGCTGGGTTCAAAGTCAAAGTTTTCGACAAAGCCAAAATCACCGAGCTGAATATGCAAGGATTGCTTACGGTGAATTTGGGCAGCATTGATCCACCAGCTTTTATCGTATTGGAGCACAAACCCAAGGAAGCCACCAACAAACACCCCATTGTATTGGTAGGCAAAGGGGTCGTGTTCGACACGGGCGGGCTGTCGCTGAAATCTACTGCTAACTCGATGGACAAAATGAAGTCGGATATGGCAGGCGCAGCTGCCGTGATTGGGGCATTTCAAGCCATCGCACAAGCGGAATTGCCTGTTTATGTTGTCGGGCTGATTCCGGCCACGGACAACCGCCCCGGCGAGCGGGCCATCACTCCCGGCGATGTCATCACGATGATGAATGGCAAAACCGTCGAAATTTTGAATACGGATGCCGAAGGCCGTTTGATTTTAGCCGATGCGCTTTGTTATGCTGAAACCGAATATAAACCCTTGTGTGTCATCGACTTAGCTACGCTTACTGGCGCAGCAGCAGCAGCCTTTGGGCGAGAGGCTTGTGTGATGATGGGTACTGCCAACGAAGCCCTCAAAACCCAAATCAAGCAAGCAGGCCAAGCCGTTTTCGAGCGCATCGTCGAGTTCCCTTTATGGGAAGAATACAATGAACATATCCGTTCGGACGTGGCCGACATCAAAAACATAGGCAATGCAGGCGAAGCAGGGGCTATTGCCGGAGGCAAGTTTTTGGAGCAGTTCGTACAGTCGCCTTGGGTACATTTAGACATCGCTGGTACTACCTTCCTCTCTTCGCCCAATCGCTACAAAGGCCGTGGGGCTACGGGTTGGGGAGTACGTTTACTTTATCATTTCCTCAAAATGCAAATTTCTAAAGACTAATCAATCTTTTTGATTCTTGACCCGACCATGACAAAACACCAAGAAGACAGTAAGCCCATTATTGGCATCACGATGGGCGATTATAACGGCATCGGCCCCGAGGTTATTCTCAAAGCATTAGACAATAGCCGCATCCTACACATTTGTACGCCGGTAATTTATGGCAACTTGAGTGTTTTTTCGCGGTACCGCAAGCTGCTCAAACTCAACGATTGGATCATTCAACCCATTCAGCACATTGACCAGCTTTCTGCCAAAAAAACCAACCTCATACACGTCGGCAAAACCAAAGAGGTAGAAATAGAACCCGGAAGGGTCAATCCCGAGGCCGGACAATTGGCCGCTGAGGCCATCAAAGCTGCGGCGCAAGACCTGAAAGCCGGAAAAATTGATGCCGTCGTAACTGCCCCCATCAACAAGCACAATATCCAAAGCGAGCAGTTCAACTACCCCGGACACACCGAGTTTTTTACTGAATTTTTGGGCGCATCCGATAGTTTGATGCTAATGACCTCCGACATTATCCGCATCGGCACCCTGACGGGACACGTTCCGGTGCAAGCGGTCAGTCAACACATCACGGCAGAAAAACTATTGGCCAAAATCAAGATTTTGCACAATAGTTTGCAGCAGGATTTTGGTTTGGCCAAGCCCAAAATAGCCATTTTAGGGCTGAACCCCCACGCAGGCGAAGAAGGGCTTTTGGGACAAGAAGAAGTGAAAATTATCCGTCCGGTGGTCATCGAATTGAAGAAAAAAGGGGCTTTGGTCTTTGGTCCTTACTCACCCGATGGGTTTTTCGCCAGTCAAGAGTTCCGCAAGTTCGACGGCGTACTGGCAATGTACCACGACCAAGGGCTGATTCCGTTCAAGTTACTATCTTTTGAGTATGGGGTGAACTATACCGCCGGACTTAAAGCCGTGCGTACTTCGCCCGACCACGGCACAGCCTACGACATAGCCGGCAAAGGCATTGCCAACGAAACCTCCTTGCGGGAAGCGCTTTTCTTGGCTGCCGATGTTGTCAAAAATCGGCGTGAGATGAACACCGCCACGCCGCTTTAAGCGATGGGGAAGCCTACTTTTTGAGCTTATTTTTCAGGTCGTTCAGTTTGAGAAGTGCATCAATGGGCGAAAGCGCATTGACATCCAACTCGTCTAACATTTTGCCCACCTCTTGCAGTCCTTGCGGCACTTGCTCAAAAATGCTTAACTGATATTGTTGGGCTTTGGGCAAATTTTGTAGCGTTTTGCGCTCTTCTTCGGTTTGGGTGCGGCGGTTTTCTTCGAGATGCTGCATAATTTCGTTGGCGCGCAACACAATGGGCTGGGGCATTCCGGCCATTTGTGCCACGTGGATACCGAAACTATGCGCAGCCCCACCCGGCGCTAATTTGCGCAAGAAAATCACCTTGCCTTGCATTTCTTTGACCGTAACGTGAAAATTACGGATGCGCTCCATTTCTTTCGATAGCTCGTTTAGTTCGTGGTAGTGGGTAGCAAACAAGGTTTTGGGTCTAAACTTGGGGTGGTTGTGCAAAAATTCTACAATGGACCAAGCAATCGAAATACCGTCATAGGTGCTGGTGCCTCGGCCTATTTCGTCCATCAATACCAAACTACGATGGCTGAGGTTGTTCATAATGCTGGCGGTTTCGGTCATTTCTACCATAAACGTGGACTCGCCTTGCGAAATATTATCAGAAGCACCCACCCGCACAAAGACCTTATCGACCAAGCCAATTTCGGCGGTTTCGGCAGGAACAAACGAGCCAATTTGCGCCATCAATACAATCAAGGCTACTTGTCGCAACAATGCCGACTTGCCTGCCATATTGGGACCGGTAACGATGATGATTTGCTGTTGCTCGGCATCCAAATACACATCGTTGGGGATGTACGCCTCGCCAACAGGCAGTTGTTGTTCGATGACGGGGTGGCGGCCTGCCTGGAGGCGGATGGTAAGGTCATCGGTAATGATGGGCTTGGTATAGCGGTTTTTGGCAGCTATTTGGGCAAAATTGCTTACGCAATCCAACATCGCCACAGCGCGGGCATTGGCCTGCACCGGTTGGATAAAATCGACTGCGGCCATCACCAATTGTTGGTAAAGTTGCGCTTCGAGCACCACGATTTTTTCTTCGGCATTCAAGATTTTGTCTTCATACACCTTCAGTTCTTCCGTAATATAGCGCTCGGCGTTGGTCAGGGTTTGCTTTCTGATCCAGGTTTTGGGCACCTTGTTTTTGTGGGCATTGGTTACCTCCAAGTAAAACCCAAAAACTTTGTTATAATCAATTTTGAGTGAGCTAATACCGGTTTCTTCAATGGCGTGCTGTCTGACCTGCTCCAAGTAGGCTTTGCTGTCGCGCACAATGCCGCGCAGCTGGTCTAAGTCTTCGTGTATGCCTTCTGCAATGAGGTTGCCTTCATTGAGTGTATTTTTGCAGTCTTCGCGCAGGGTTTTAGCGATTTTATCGACCAAAAACGTGCATAAATTCAACTGACTGGCCAACTTCTGGAGCATTTCTTCAGAACGCTCCATAAGCAACACCACCAACTTGCCCACTTGTTGCAGTCCTTTTTTGAGCTGAAGCATTTCGCGGGGCATAATGCGGCGCGAAGCTACTTTGGCAATCAGTCGCTCTAAGTCGCCCATTGTGCGCAGGTGATCTTGCACTTGGGCAAGCAAATCGGAGTCTTGCAAGAAGACTTCGGTCATTTGCAGCCGTTCTTCAATGCGGTTTTTCTCTTTGAGCGGAAAGGCCACCCAACGCCGCAAAAGCCGCGCCCCCATAGGAGTCAGGGTTTTGTCTAATACCTGAATCAACGAAGCGCCCTGCCCTTGTTGCGGAGCCAATAACTCCAAATTACGGATGGTGAATTTGTCTAACCATACAAAATGGCTCTCGTCGATGCGGCTAATGCTGCCAATATGCGACAAGTGCTGTTGCTGGGCGGTGCTGAGGTAGTGCAAAATAGCGCCTGCTGCGGTGATGCCCTCGGCGAGGTGCTCGATGCCAAAGCCTTTGAGATTACTGGTGCGAAAATGTTGTGTAAGTTGCTGAAAGCCAAAGTCATACTGAAAAAACCAGTCCTCTAAAAAATACGTGTTCCAGTGGTTGCCTATCCATTGTTGCAGCGCAGGGCGGTGGCTTTTGGCGGCAATGATTTCGGTGGGTGCAAAACTTTGTAGGAGTTTTTCGATGGTGTCGCGCGGGCCTTGGGTAGTCAGAAATTCGCCAGTCGAAATATCGAGCAAGGCAATGCCAACTTCTTCTTTTTGCCAAGATAGGGCAGCCAGGTAGTTGTTGCTCTGGGTTTGCAGCACGGTATCGTTGAACACGATGCCCGGGGTAATTAGCTCGGTAACCCCTCTTTTGACAATGGTTTTGGCCAAGGCGGGGTCTTCTAATTGGTCGCAAATGGCTACACGGTGGCCGGCGCGGACTAATTTGGGCAGATAGGCATCTAAGGCGTGATGAGGAAACCCTGCCAGCTCGATTTCGGAGGCTGCCCCATTGTGCCGTTTGGTGAGCGTAATGCCCAATACTTTGCTGGTGAGGACGGCATCTTCGCCAAAGGTTTCATAAAAATCTCCCACACGAAAAAGCAAAATTGCCCCAGGATATTGTTCCTTGAAGCTCCAATATTGCTTCATCATTGGGGTTTCTTTGGGAGTGGTAGCGCTATTTTTTTTAGCCATAGTTGTAACAATAGACACACAAAGTTACACTTTTCGCGCAAGCAAGAAGATTTTATGGAAGGCAACTAATCAAGGCTGGCTATATAAACTCAGGTTTAGCTTGCAGGAAGCTTTACAAAGAAAGTACTACCTTGTTTAGGTTGACTTTCTACCCATATTTTACCCCCATTGGCTTGTATGTACTCTTGGCAGATCAACAAGCCAAGCCCAATACCTTGTTCGCGCTGTGTACCCAAAGTAGTAAAATGGGTATTGGTTCGGAATAGTTTGCCTAATTGCTCGGCAGTCATCCCTACGCCGGTGTCTTTTATCCAAAAAGTAAGAAAAGAATCGTCTTGGTCTCGTATGCCGAACGAGATTTTGCCTTGCGGGGAAGTAAATTTAAGGGCATTGGAAAGTAAGTTGCGGACAATCGTGTCCAAATGGTCTTTATCAGCCCAAGCAACAGTATTTTGGGGAAGTGTATTTTCTACGGTGAGCAACTTTCGTTGAATTTCCATGTTGTTGAGCTGGCTGTTAATTTCTACCAACTCAAACAGGTTTACCTTTTCTTTGACCAACTTACTCTGGTTGTTTATAAATTGCGATTTAGACCAATTCAGTAGGTTTTCGAGCATACTGCCTATGTTACTTACTTGTTGTTCTAACATAGGCATGTGGTTTTTAAATTCTTCTGGCTGAGCCTCGCCTCGTTTGAGTAAGCCAATATAGCCCTTCAAGTTGTTGATAGGCGAGCGTAAATCGTGCGAAATGATAGAAAAGAGTTTGTCTTTCAGCTGGTTTAGGTTTTCGAGATCTTGGGTTCGTGCCAGTACTTTCTGTTCCAAGGTAGCATTTTGCTCTTCGATGAGTCGCTGGTTTTCTTGAATTTGTTGGATGATGGCTGTTTGAGCCAGTTCTTTCTCTTGACGGAGGCGGTTGATGCGTACCCCCAGAGCAAAGCCAAATATTATTACTTCTGCGGTTACCCCAAAATACGTTGAATTTCGGGTAAAAGTATTCAATGGGAGGATACCATTGATGGCCAATACAAAAATGATGGCAGACGATAAGGTAAAAAACCAAGCCGAAATATAGAAATAGGCATTTTCTTGTTGCTTAAAACTCATCAAAA
>DMHB01000266.1 GCA_003449595.1 Microscillaceae bacterium
AAAGAACAATAACACCCTTTTAAACTATACATTTTTCCAATTTACTTTAAACCATAAGCAGGATTTATGAAAAAGCGATTATATCAAACCCTTTGCGGGATAGCCCTTTGGTGGATGATGAGCAGCCAACCCTTGCTTGCGCAGGATACCATTACCATCGACTTAGACGAGAAAACCAAAATCATTATCTACGCCGAAGACCGCCAAGCCTTGAAAAACCTCAGCACGGTCAACCTCAATGAAATAATGAACGACATTGTGCAAGCCGTTCCTGACGAACGCAGCGACTTGATGATTTATGAATATGCCGTCGAAGATGCCCGAATTATGCTCAAAAAAGTGGATCGCAGCGAGTTGGCGCGCGCCTCCAATCCAAAAGAAGAAGAGGATGATGACGACGATACCGAAACTGTGGATGATGATAACGAGGATGATCTTTCAATGTATGAGCGCTATCGCCAAAGCAAAACAGGCCGCCCCGTCCGCCCCAGCCACCGCGAGTGGAGCGAAGAATGGGAAGCATACATCGAAGACCTGACCGATTATTTCAAAAGCCGCTACCACCAACGCCGTCCCGAGCGCGAGGTAAACAAACGCTATTGGGCCAGAGAAAACGACCAAGTAGTATTTGGTTTGGATGTGGGCTTGAACAACTATTTGGAAAATGGCCAAACGCCCGACGAACTGCGCAAGCCGTATGGATTGGATGGCACTAACTCGCGCTACATTGCCCTGGGACTTCACCTGCGCCAATATTTGGCCAATCGGCAAACCCCCTTTTATTTGCAATTGGGCTTAGAAGTGAGCTGGTATAACTTTATGTTTGCCAATGGAAACTACATCATCGATAACGATACCTTAGCAGTAGGCTTTGGAAATTATGCCAACGACTTTGGCGTAGGTCCTAAGAAAAGTAAACTGACTGCGGCTTATTTGAATGTGCCATTTATGGCGACCATCCAATTCAAAAACCGACAAGGCAAACGCACCTACAACCTTGGCATTGGTGCTTACATTGGCTACCGCGTAGATGCCTACCGCAAAGTAGAGGCTGGCGGCAAAAATATGCGCGACTACGACAGTTTTCAGCTTAACCGCTGGCGCTATGGCATACAAGCCCAAATTGGCTACCGCTGGATTTCGTTCTTTGCCCGCTACGACCTCACACCTCTGTTTAGAACCGATATGGGGCCAAACCTCAACGCCTTTAGCTTCGGACTACGGTTTTTCTAATCAATTGCCAATAAAAAATATGTAAAAGGCTGCCCTTCGGGTGGCCTTTTTTGATGAAACAAGTGTTCAAGCCAACGCTATGGACGTGTTTCCACAAAAAGCCTTACCTTAGCCAATAGCTTACCGAGTTGCAACTATGAAAAATGCTTCCTTTACCCTTCCTTCCCAATACTTTCACCAAGCGCCAGAAAGTTGGTCTTCTTTTTTGGTTAAACTACTGCTTAGGTTTTACAACCGAAAAAACAGACTTCAGCACAAACTCAATGGCCCTGCGATGCCCTCGCAGCCCGCTCCTATTCCGCCCAAATTATTGCAAAAACTACACATCAGTCAAGACGAAGTGCAAGGGAGGCAAGTCTATAAAATTACGCATCCTCAAAAAAAATCCTCCAAGGTGATTTTGTATTTGCACGGGGGCGCTTATGTCAATAATTTGCTCAAGCCCCACTGGGATCTCATAGGAAAATTAGTAGAACTTACCGGCGCTACTTGCATAGTACCCGACTATCCGTTGGCACCTCAGCACCAATACCCGGCGGTGTATGCGATGCTGGATGAAATTTATGCAGACCTCGGTCAGCAGTTTGCTCCTGAAAATTGTGTGCTGATGGGCGATTCGGCGGGTGCAGCCTTGGCCTTAGGCTTTGCACAGCAGTTGGTAGCCCAACTAAAGCCCCAACCCGCGCAACTGATTCTACTGGCGCCTTGGCTCGATGTGTCGATGACTAACCCCGCCTTGGTTGCTTTAGAAAAAACAGACCCGATGCTTTCTGTTCAAGGATTGCGTAGCGCCGGGCTGGCTTATGCCGGAAGTCCCGAAGCCACCACCCTCGCACCCGTAAGTCCCCTTTATGGCTCGTTGGAAGGTTTAGCCCCTATGGCCATTTTCATCGGCACACACGATTTGCTTTGGGCCGATGTACAACGCTTGCGCGAATTATTAGACAAAGCCGGGGTATCTTATCGCTATTGGGAATACCCCAAAATGATACACGTATGGATGGCAGTTACCTTTATGCCCGAAGCACAACACGCCCTCCGCGAAATAGCGCAACTGCTGAACGATGCCTAAAAAACAAAGAAAATCAGCGAAACCAACGTTGGCCTACTTTCAGCGAGTAATCGACAAAAGCACCCAATGTTTTTTGATAGATTTCGTTGCCTATCAAATTTCCCTCTTCATCCACTTGATGGTCTGTTTCGTGCGACTCATAAATTCGGGGCGAAACCACACTGTCTTTGTTCAAAAAGCTAATCATTTTATTGACCAAGGTAGTCAACAACAAGGCGGGTTGGCGGCCTCCACGCCCATTGGAGACTCCACAAAGCGCAAAAACCTTCTCGTGAAACAAATGCCCAAACTGCTTATTACCCAATTGGTGGATGGCATTGATTACCTCGCCGCTTGTAACCCAGTTGTATTCAGGTGCAATCAAAATAATCAATTGGGCTTCCTCCCATACCTTGATCAATTGGCTTTGGAAGGGGCTTAACTGGTCGGCTTGTAAGTCGCCGTCGCCTACCATCGGAAAATCATAATTTTCAAAAGTAGTAACCACTGCCTCGGCAAAGCCTTTTTGTGCCAGAATACGGGCAATGGCAAGCGCTACCCTATAAGAATTACTTTTTTTTCGAGGAGAAGTAGAAATGATCGCAATTTTCATAGAAGGAGATAATGTCAAAGGTGTATAATCAATTTGATGTCCCAAAAATACACAACCAATTGGTCTAAGCCTATCGCACAAAGCCAAATTCTTTTGCTGCTCGCTATTTACCCCGAAAAACTATGAGATTTCTATGTAATTTTATGCCTCATTTGACCCAATATTGATGGAAGTTTATCTGATCCGACACACCACCCCCCAAGTCGCCAAAGGAATAGCCTATGGGCAAACCGATTTGGACGTAATAGAAACCTTCGACCAAGAAGCCCAACAAATCAGGGCTTTGCTGCCCGAGGCTCACCAAGAAGAAATGTATTGTTTTGCCAGCCCTTTGCAAAGGTGTGCCAAATTAGCTCAACACCTTTTCAAACCAAGCCAAATTACTTTTGAACCAAAACTCAAAGAAGCCAACTATGGCGATTGGGAAATGAAACCCTGGAACGACATCGACCACCAAGCCCTCAACCGGTGGATGAGCGACTTTGCCAAGGAACGCATTCCGAATGGAGAAACCTATGAAGAGGTCTTTGAAAGAGCCGTCCAAGTGTGGGAACACATCCACCAACTGCCACACGAAAAAGTAGCTTTGGTTACGCATTTTGGCATCATCCAGTCCTTGTTGGCACATCTCTTACACATTCCGTTAGATAAAACTTTCCGCATCCATTTAGATTATGGCTGTGTCATCCAAGTCAGTGTCAATTTGCCTATGTTGAAAGTGCGTTTTTTAAAATGATTTCTTGGGGAATTGATTTTTTTTACCCAATTTGGCAGCACTTTTCAGTTATTCACCCCTTTTATTGACAGCAAATATTTATGAACTTTCCTGAAGGCTTAAAGTACACCGCAGAACACGAATGGATCAAAGTCGAAGGCGATACGGCTTGGATCGGCATCACAGATTTCGCACAAAGCGAATTGGGCGACATTGTATATGTGGACATCAACACAGTTGACCAAACCTTAGACCAAGGCGCTATTTTTGGCACAGTAGAAGCTGTGAAAACCGTATCCGACTTGTATATGCCTGTTAGTGGTAAAGTACTTGAAGTAAACCCTGCGCTCGATGGTGCACCCGAAACTGTCAACCAAGACCCCTACGGCAATGGTTGGATGATCAAAATTCAGCTTAGCAAAGCTTCAGAAGTGGATGCACTGATGACCCAAGCAGACTATACGGCCTCTTTGCCGGTTTGATAAAAACACCGGCGTTAAATTTTAGATTTATTTTGTTTTTTTGTTTAAAAACAAGCTACTTTGTGTAATATTTTTTGTCATCTATAGTAATGGTTACTATGGTGTAACCCAAAGCTCAAAATTATATGCAAGAAAAAAAGTATTTAAAAGTTGACACAGCTCGCCAATCCGGTTTATTCTTAAACATCGGATTATGCGTGAGTTTACTCGTTACAATTGTAGCGTTTGAATGGAAGTCGCCTGAAAGCTTAGATATTAAAGATATTTCCTCTGCCGGCGATATTTTTGAGGAGCAAATTGAAATTCCCAGCACCGAACAACCCCCACCTCCACCGCCCACTTTACAACAGCCTGAGGTAATTGAGGTGCCTAATGAAGAGAAAATCGAAGAAGAAATTAAGTTTAACTTGAGCAGTGAAACTGTACAAAAAGTTGAAAAAGTTACCACTATCAAAAAAGAAATTAAAAAAGTAGAAGAAAAACCCAAAGAAGAAGTAGATGAGGTTTTTGAAATTGTAGAAGACAAACCTGAGCCGGAAGGTGGTATGGAAAAGTTCTACAAGTATGTAGCGAAAGAATTAAAATATCCTGCCTCTGCTCGCCGAATGGGGATTGAAGGCAAGGTGTACATCCAATTCATTGTGGATAAAGACGGAACTCTTACCGATGTTAAAGTAGTAAAAGGCATCAGCGAAGACTGCGACGAAGAAGCTGTTCGCGTTATCAAGAAAGCCCCAGCTTGGAAGCCCGGCAAACAACGTGGCCGCCCTGTAAAGGTGAAGATGGTTATCCCCATCGTATTTAAGTTGAGTTAATTACTCTTGAAGAAGCCCTGCTAAAATTGTATTTTAACGCGAGTTACGGGA
>DMHB01000265.1 GCA_003449595.1 Microscillaceae bacterium
TTACTACAACCGCGATCTCAGCCGCTATGACAGTGTGCTGTCTTTTGATGATATGCTCATAGCCAATTTGCCTTCCTTTCGGGATGAGCGCGAAGAAATATTTTCTATCAAAGGGTTCAACAAAAGTGGCACGATAAGTCGGGGCATTGCTTTTGGTAACACACAAAGCACTTTTGTAAACTCTGCGCTCAACTTACAAATAGATGGGCCGATTACAGAAAATATTAAGTTAAAAGCAGCCATTTCTGACCAAAATATCCCTTTTCAACCCGATGGAAATACGCTTCAACTCCAACAGTTTGACAGAGTTTTTGTGCAATTGGAGCATAAAAATGGCACACTCACTGCCGGTGATATTGTATTTAAAAACCAAGACGGCTATTTTCTCAAATACTACAAAAACGTGCAGGGGGCATTACTCGAAACAAAATTTAAGTACCTCGAAGGGAAACACGACATCCAGAGCAAGCTGGGTATTTCTGTTTCCAAAGGCAAGTTTGCTTCTGTCAATGTAGATCCTTTGGAAAGTGTACAAGGCCCATATCGGCTGCGTGGACCCAACAACGAGCCGTTTATCATTGTATTGGCCAATTCAGAAAAAGTTTTCTTAGATGGGCGGCTGCTAAAGCGAGGTTTTAACTACGATTATGTGATTGACTACAACTTAGGAGAAATTACCTTCAACAACCAAATAGTCATTACACGTTTTTCGAGAATTAGGGTAGATTTTGAATTTGCTGAACGCAATTATGCCCGTGTCAATATTGCTGCCTCACATTATCAGACTTTTGAGAAGGGAAGATTTTATGCCAACTATTACCGCGAGGCCGATAACCCCAACAGCCCTTTGGGGTTAAATTTATCAGATCAAGATAAAATTATTTTAAGCCAAGCAGGCAACGACCCTCGATTGGCCATCATCGACGGAGTGGACTCGGTGGGTTTTACTCCTAATCGGGTATTATACAGACAGGTTGATACCTTGGTAAATGGTCAGCTATTTAGTCCAGTTTATGTGTTTAGCACAAACCAAAGACAGGCTTTTTTAGCGGTAACATTTTCGGATGTAGGCCAAGGCAACGGCGATTATGTAAGAGCCAATACCACCATCAACGGGCAAGTATTTGAGTGGCGCGCACCCGTCAATGGTCTTCGGCAAGGAAATTTTGCACCGGTAAGGGCCGTACCCACGCCCAATTTGAAACAGCTCATCACCGCTGGCACTGTTTATCAACTATCCGAAAAACAACAGGTATTTGTAGAGGGAGCACTTTCTACACAAGATGCCAACCTATTTTCGCCCCGCGATGATGCCAACAACCAAGGTTGGGCCATCAAGGCCGGTTATAAAAACGAGGGTACTAAGATAGGGTTTCTGAATAATTACGAATGGGTTGGGGCTTTCGACTATGAGTACAACAGTCGGTTTTTCAAACCCATTGACCGCTTTCGCGAAATTGAGTTCAACCGCGATTGGAACCTGCCTTTAGATACCGGCTTTGCAGCAGAGCGTATCATCAATGCCAAGATTGGCTACAAACGCCCCCAGATCATAAAAGCAGATCCTGTTACCTTGAATGATCCGGCAGGGGTGAGGGTAGAAGACATTGAGCAGCCGATGTTTCGCAGAATTAGCCCCGAAAGTCGGCTGATTTACCGGTTTTCGTACCGAGATCGGGAGCGCCAAATAGCCGGTTGGCAGCAAGAAGTCGATTTTTTCCAAGCCTTGGGAAAATTGTATTTTCGAGGAAACCTTTTTTTAATGCGCAATGAAGTAGGCAATACCCTTTCGACTTGGGAGCGCCTTCAGACCGATGTGTCTTATAATGCCAAACACTGGATATTGGGCTATCAGTACAACCAAGACAAAAATATTACAAAAAATATCCAGCGTGACTCAATTACAACCACTTTGATGAATTTTGAAGAGCAGCGCGTGTATCTCAAAAGTCCGGACTCAGCGCGGTTTAAATATCGATTAGACTATACGTATCGGTTCGATTATGCACCGCTCAATGGAAAACTCTTTCAGCGCAATGTTTCTAACACCTTTAACCTCACCTTAAATACCAAAATCCACACCACACAAAGCATCGGGATTATTTTCAATTATCGCGACATTACTGACAGGCTGAACCCTTCGGACAATAGTTTGAATGTAAGCAATATTACCAGTCGTATTGATTGGACGGGGGCTTTTCTGAAAAGGCATATCACTTCGGAGCTAACCCTGACCACTTCGACCGGGCGCGAATTGCAACGCGAATTTGTTTTCTTGCCCATTGCCAATGGTTTAGGTACGCACACTTGGCGCGACGACAACAATGATGGCGTGCAAGATTTGAACGAGTTTTATTTGGCTATTAACCCCGATGAGCGCAATTTTATAAAGGTTTTTGTGCCTACCAATCGATTCATCAGTGCTTTTAGCAATCAAATGAACTATAGGCTGAATTGGGAAGCACCTCGTCAGTGGGCTAAATTGAAAGGCTTTCGAGGCTTTTTAGGGAAGTTTTCAAACAACTTTTCTTGGACTATCAGTCGGCGAATGACCGATCCGGACTTAGGAAAGAGGTTTTTGCCTTTCTTAGAGGTAAGCGATTTGAACCTGCTCTCAAACCAAGATGTATTACGCAATACATTATTTTTTAACCGCACCAGTCCATCGATAGGATTTGACATTGGCTTACTCAATTCAAACCAAAAACAGCTGTTGACCAATGGCTTCGAGCAAAGAAGTACCGAAGAATGGCGGTTTAATTTTAGAAAAAATATTGGCAAGCAGCTTAACTTCAAAATGCAATTTCTGCAAAGAAACCAACAAGCCCGCTCTGATTTCTTGTTGACCAGAAACTACAATATTTTGACACGTGAAGTATTGCCCGAGTTTTCATTTCAGCCCAACCCCACCTTGCGGTTGGTAGCTACTTATGGGTTTGCAGTCAAGGAAAACCTGTTCAAACAAGAAAATCGCGAAAGCGCCCGTGTAAACCAAGCCATTTTTGAGCTGCGATGGAACAAACTTAACCAACGCAACTTAATAGCCAATGTGCGCTATTTGCAAATCGATTACCAAGGCGACCCCAATACGCCCGTAGGTTATGAGATGCTCGAAGCGCTGCGCCCGGGTACCAACTGGACTTGGAGTGTGAACCTAAGACAAACTTTATTCAATGGATTGCAACTGACGCTTACTTACGAAGGCCGACAATCGCCTTTGCGGCCCATTGTACACATAGGGAGGGTGCAGGTTTCGGCACTTTTTTAAGGAGTTTACTCGGGCAATAAGGCTAAAATGGTTTCGCCGCCACGGGTTGTATCGCCTAATTTTGTTTGGATTTGCGCATCGAGTGGCAAGAAAATATCGACCCGCGAGCCAAATTTAATGAAGCCAAACTGAGCGCCCTGTTGCACCGGTTGCGCTTCTTTGACATACCACCGGATGCGCCTTGCCAAAGCACCGGCAATCTGCCGAAGCAAAATGGCTGTGCTATTGGCTTGCTGAATAACCAGTGTAGTGCGCTCGTTTTCGGTGCTCGACTTGGGATGCCAAGCTACCAAATATTTGCCCGGATGGTATTTGAAATAAGCCACCCTACCACTCACCGGATTGCGGTTGACGTGTACGTTGAAGGGCGACATAAATATGGAAACCTGGATGCGTTCCTCTTTGAAATATTCAGGCTCAAAAACCTGCTCGATGACCACCACTTTGCCGTCGGCGGGGGCAATCACGGCATTGGCCACTTGTGGGGTTTGCCTTTCGGGATCGCGAAAAAACTGCAATAAAAATATGTATAAGCCAATGCTGACGAGTATCGTGCTATTATGCAGCCAACGTGCTTCGGGCAGGGCATAAATCAGGGCTACATTCAGCAAAGAAAGCAACAAAAGTGCTAAAAATAAGGTAGTACGGCCTTCGGGATGAATTTTCATAACAGATGAAGTGTGAGAAATAGGGCTGCAAGTTAGTTACTAAATAAGGGTTGCCCAAGTATCGTGGTTTATTGCGATAATGGCCGGTTGCGTAGTCGTTTGTGCCGGTCGGTAGAAATCATATCTTGAATAATGCCTACTTCCACCCCATTGGTATAGGTTGTCGTGGCGTGGGTGTGCTTATGGCGGTTGTCGTATAAAATATGGGTGCTGTTTGGCTCTACTTGCGGATTTTTTTCTACCAAGAAACGATACAGGAAGTAGGCTACATTTTTCTCTTTTTCGGGTTCAAAGGTGGCAATTAGGTACAGCCGTTCGATGGCTCGCGTAAAGCCCACGTAAAGCAAATTGACATTTTCAATAAAACTCTTCTCTGTTTCGCGGGTGTATAAGGCACTGAAGCTGGTATCTTTCAGGTCGGTGTTACGGGCTAAAATAGTAGTTAATTTCTTCCCACTGCTGGTACTTTGAATAGGAATTTCGATAGAATCGTCCAATTCAAGCCAGAGGTTGTCGCGGCTCGAAGTGTCCCAGTCCACAAAAGGAAAAATGACGACCGGATACTCCAATCCTTTCGACCGGTGGATGCTGGTAACCGTAACAGCATCTAAGTTTTTGGGGGTACTGATGCTTAAACTTTCGCGTTTTTCGGCCCAATGGGTCAAGAAATCACTGTAGCTGCTGCCTCGTTGGAGGGTAAATTCGAGCACCCAGTCTAAGAATTTGAACAAATATTCTAATCCATCGGTATGGTTGAACATTTCAAATACTTCGATCCATTTTTCGATCAGTTCATACAAGTTGAGTTGCTGAAGCGTGGTATAGTCCAACGCATAACCAGCGGCTTGAATCATACCAAAAAAATCAAATATTGTTTTTTCAGTAGTTTCTTTGATGGTTTCGTTGGTTTCTTCGCTGGGCAATATTTTCAAGATAGCTTTGTAGAATAAATACAAAGCTTCTGACTTGGCTAACCGGTCGTTGGGGTTATTCATCACTTTGATAAGGGCAACGATGAAGCAGATTTTCTCGTCGGAAGCCAGCAGCAGCGAATCTTGGGAAAGCACCTTGTAATTATTTTCCTTGAGGAAGTTGGCTACTTGCTTGGCGCGATCGTTTTTGCGGCAAAGAATGGCAATGTCTTTAGGTCTGAACCCGTCGCAGATGGCCTCTTCGATGCGTTCGAGTATTTTCTGAAAGGTCATTTCAGCATACAATTCCCTGTTTTTTTCGAGCAGGTCGATTTGTACGTGCCCTTTGCCCAAGGGTTTGCCCTCGGGGATTCGTTGCTCAAACGATTCGTTGTAAATACGCGCCAGAAGGGCATATTCTTCGGAACGTAAGTCAACTAAAAACTTGAAAAAATGGTTATTGAAAAGAATAATTTCTTGTGTGCTGCGGAAGTTAAAGTTCAGTTGTGCCGGTTGGTGGTGTTGTTGCAGGGTTTCGTAGCGCTCTTCTAAAAAATTGGTTTCAGGATTGCCCAATTCCAACAAAGGTGTCAGGTTGTTTTCAAACAAATAAACCAATTGTTCCATTTCACCCCCACGCCAACGGTAAATGGCTTGTTTCGCATCGCCTACAATGAGGTTGAAATGCGACTCGGCCAAGTTATTTTCTACCAAAGGCATCAAATTTTGCCATTGCAATACCGAAGTATCCTGAAATTCGTCGATGAGGATATGGTGATATTTTTCGCCCACCCGTTCATAAATGAAAGGAATAGGCTCGTGGGCGATGATGGAGGCTATTTTTTGGTTGATATCGCCAATATATACAGTGTTGTTATCTTTTTTGACGGCTTCCAGCTCTTGTGCGATTTCTTGCGCCAAGGAAATTTGATAGAGATGTTTCAACACCATCCGGGCTAAGTTATAGTTGGCTTTGTATTGAGCTTGTAACTCTGTGAGGGTTTCAAAGTGAGCTTTCAACTTTTCAGCGATGGCCTCAATGGCTTCATTCACTTTTTTGCCCGAATACCAGCGGTCATTTTCGATGGTTTGTTTGGTATAGGATTTTGCTTCTTTGAACAAGTCTTTACCCGAGGCTACAGCCACAAAATGCCCTCCGATGCCTCGCGAACCATAGTATAAATCTTCAATCTTGAGTCCATGCTGGTGCAAAGTGTCCAAGGCAGCTTGTGCCGGGGCTTTTACTTGGCTTTCGATATGCGCTAAAAAAGCCCTTAGCTGAATGTCAATATCGCTGAAGTCATTCAAGTCGAGTGCATTCAAAGCATTGATATACTTGATGTTACGCTCATTGAGTAAATCGCGTTGGGCAAATTCGACCAACTCGGTGGCGATGCGGCTCCAACTTTTGCCTTCTTCAATTTTTTCAAGTGTCCATTTCACAATGATTTGCGAGAGTTGCTCATTGCCTTCTGTCCCCACTCGGTCGAGCAGCCGGTCGATGGCGGCTCTTAACAACTTGTTGGTGTCTAAGTCGATGTCGTAATTATAAGGTAAGTCCAATTCCTTGGTAAATGCCGCCACGATATTATTGGCAAAGCTGTCGATGGTACTGACGGCAAAATCGGAATAGTTGTAGATTATTTTTTGAAACACTTGCGCGGCCAGCAGTTGCACCGCCTGCACATCGAGCTGAAGGTGTTGGGCTATTTCTTTGAGTAGGTGCAAATTGCGATTGCGCTCTGCGATGGTTGTTTTTTCAGGATAAGCAAACCCTTTGAGTGCTTTCAAAATACGCTCCTTCATTTCGTTGGCGGCATCGTTGGTGAAAGTAATGGCCAGTATATGCTTGAAATAAAAAGGATTCTTAGGATTGAGTGCCAGTTGCAGGTATTCTTTGGTAAGGGTATAGGTTTTGCCCGAACCTGCTGAAGAACTGTAAATCTTGAATTTCATTCTCTAAAAATAACAAAAGCCTGCCAAATCGAATAGGATTGAGCAGGCTTTTTGGTTATAAATTAACAAGGATACCTATGCCGAAGCAGCGTTGGCCAACACATCTTGCATTTCGCGGATGCGTTTTTTATCAATTTTGCCCACACTGGTCTTAGGAATTTCGGCTACGAAGGCAATTTTATCGGGCACAAACCATTTGCTGATTTCACCACGTTGAATCATTGGCTCGAAGAAGGCTTTGATTCCGGCCACGGTAAGCTTATCGGCATAGTCGGGTTTGGCTACCACCAGCGCGTGGGGGCGTTCGCCCCATTTATCATCGGGCAACCCTATGACGGCGGCTTCGGCTACGCCTTCTACTTGGGTCAAAATATTTTCAACTTCGAGCGAAGAAACCCA
>DMHB01000110.1 GCA_003449595.1 Microscillaceae bacterium
CACACAGATTTTTCCGCTATAAATTTATAAAGTTTTATTCAACCGATAAAATTTTTAAACTTTTTGATGAAAATTTTTAGAAAAAAATCCCTGTAAAGTAAACTACAAAGCCTCATAAAAAAACCGATGCTTGTGTTAGCATCGGTTCAGAGTTCAGTATAATGGGGAATTATTTTTTCTTTTTCTTAGGAGCCGGGAACAGTTCAATAGTACCTAAATCTACCTCTGCAGCTTGGGTATCAGGTGCTTTGGTGCGTTTATCTCCAAACTTGAGCAACTTCGCCACTATCTCTACTTGTTGGTTGAATTCATTTTTAATGGCTGTAAATTCAAAAGTGCCATCACCTTTTACATTCATACTCCTTACTTCTTTGCCATTTACTATCAACGTTACAGTGGCTTTAGCAGCTGGCAGGGGCGGTTTTTTACTACCTTGCTTCTTGAAAAACACGACTTTACCTTTGAAATTACGGGTTGCTATGGCAGGTGTATCTTGTTCTAAATTGATTGAAACATTTTCAGCAGCAGTAGTGCTGTTGGTTTTATATCCATTGGCCGTTACATTCAGAGCAGTTCCAACCGGAATTTGCGTAAGTGTAAAAGAACCATCAGCAGCCACGGTAGCTGTTTGTTTATACCCCACGGCTTCTACCTTAGCGCCGGCAACTCCTTTGCCCTGGCTCAAAACTTTTCCTTTCACATCAATGATTTTCACTTGGTCTGGCATTTTAGCAGCCCGCTTTTTCATAGTGCTTGACTTGGCATTTTTTACTTCTTTGCCTTGCGCGTCTTTGACCGGAGTCAATACCAAAGCGCCCAGCTCTAATTGTTTCAAATCAACCAAATAGACTCCCATTCCTTCCAAAGTCAAGAGGTCGCCTTTAAAAGTCCAAGTACCCGATTTGTCATTTTGGCTAAAACGGCCATTGTTGCTAATAGAAAGCATAGGATCGTCTCCCCAATCGCCTATCAGCAAGTTTTTGTATTTTTCATCGGCTGTTCCCGAAGTGGCGGCATTCTTATCGTCGGCTATATTGGGAATGATGAGAATCTGACCGGGATAAATTAAATTAGGATTCAGAATTCTTTTAGGCACAAAAGGCGAGGTGCCAGCTGCCAATTCCAGATCTTTGTCTTTGTTGGCATCGTGAATGGCTGGCCATTTTTTAAAGTCATTATAATATTGTTGAGCCAATCCTGAAAGGGTATTACCTGGGACGACCGTATGTTTTTTTTGTGCAAAGACTGTCAATAGTGGCAAGCAAAACAATACAGGAATTAAAAGGAAGGTTTTTTTACACATATTCATCTATTTTTGATTCTTAAACATAAAAGAAACTTATTAAGCATTAACCAGTTTTTTACAAAAATAATACTATTCTTCAGATACGTCCATCAAATAGGCCATAGCTTGTGAAAACGCCCAAAGAAAAACACGGATTTTTTTTATCACAACTCCCTCAGCTGCCCGGGGTGTATAAATTTTTTGATAAGGAAGGCTTTCTTTTATACGTTGGGAAAGCCAAAAATCTTAAAAATAGAGTAAGTAGCTATTTTAACCAAGCCCAACAACATAGTTATAAAACCCTACGTCTGGTGCAACAAATAGAGAGGATTGAGTTTGTATTAGTCGATACCGAATTCGATGCCTTACTGCTGGAAAATAACCTTATCAAAAGCCACCAGCCCAAATACAACATTCTACTCAAAGACGATAAAACTTACCCATATTTATGTCTCACCAAAGAGCCATTCCCAAAATTACTTGTTTTACGCCAAGTAGATAAATCCATAGGAACATATTTTGGGCCTTTTACCAATGTAAAGGCTATGTACACTTTGTTGGAGCTATTCAAAGAATTATTCACTTTACGGACTTGCTCGTTGGCTTTGACAGAGGAAAATATCCAAGCGCAAAAATTTAAAGTTTGTTTAGAATATCACCTTGGCAATTGCCAAGGACCTTGTGTGGGGCTTCAAAACGAAGAGACTTACGCCAAAGACATAGCCCAAATACAGCATATTTTGAAGGGTAATATTCATAAAGTAGTTCAATATTTTAAGCAGCAAATGCAAGAGGCTGCCCAGGTGTTGGCTTTTGAAAAAGCAGAAATGTTTAAGCAGAAAATGACCAAGTTGGAACGCTTTCAAAGCAAGTCTGTCATTGTTAACCCCAATTTGGACGATTTAGATGCCTTTGCCATCGTTTCGGATGAGAAAATGGCTTTTGTAAGTTATTTGAAAGTAGTAAAAGGAGCCATTATTTATACCCAGAACTGGCAGATAGAAAAAAAATTGGATGAGGAAGATGTTGAAATTTTACAACTAATCATTTATGAGATTTATCAAAAACAAATGCTTCCATTCAATGAGTTGGTGAGCAATGTGGATATATCGGTCGAGCAGTTGGCAAAAAAATATACTTTGCCCAAGTTAGGAGATAAAAAGAAGTTGGTGGATTTAGCGATCAAAAATGCCTTGTTTTTGAAAAAAGAAAAAATGGATCAGCGCAACCAAACACTCAAGCCAACCCACAAAGAGGTGGTTTTGCAGGAAATGCAGCAAATACTTAA
>DMHB01000052.1 GCA_003449595.1 Microscillaceae bacterium
TCTTCCGATCTAGCTGTGCGATGTAGCTGTCGATGTCGCCACGCGAAAAAACCAACCCTTTGTTGAACACATTGATATAAAACTGTACTTCTTCTGATTTGAAAGTAAGCACAAATAAATTTGGCAGATTGACCCCAAAAACAGGCATTTTTAATTTGCGGGCTACCAGCATATACAAAACACAAAGCGAGATAGGATTGCCGCGCCGCGATTCTAATACTATATTGATCATCGAGTTGCCTACCGCGTGGAAGTTTTGGATATTCGAAGTAAACCCAAATTTATTGAAGAAAACATTGTTCAGGTTTTTTACTTGGTCAAATGGGCTCACATAACTGCGGTGGCTTAGCCAAGCATCGTAGTAAATTTTATCTACTTCCTTCTTGACCTGTTTATAAGCTAACTCAGGATATTGGTAGGTAGCAAGCAGCCAAACCCCTTTTAGGAGATCTTCTTGGTCTTCGTCTTTCCATTGTTGAAGTCGGTGTCCCAAAGTATTGAACTGGAGCGTATGAAGCAACTCTTCGATACGTTTCTGAACGTTGGGGTTAAAATTATTTTCCCACTCGGTTTCTAAAAAGGGAATGATTACTTCGCCCATCGACACAATTTTTTGTGCCACGTGGTTTACAATTTCTTTATCGTCGTCATCCAATAAGGAAACCAAGGCTTTTATCTCGTTTGCTGTCATTCAAAAATCTTGTTCTAAATAGAGGGGCTTCCGGCTCAATCTTTTTACCAAACTCATATCCAATAGATTAAGTTTGAATCACCCCTACATTGTATCGTTTTTCGATAGGGGCGTGATTGGCAGCGGCAATTCCTACCGAAATATGTGTTCTTAGTTGCGCAGGGTCTATGATGCCATCGACCCAGAGGCGCGCTGCGGCATAGTAAGGCGAAAGCTGTGCATTGTAACGTTGGGTGATTTTTTCCAACAGGGCTTGTTCTTGCTCAGGGCTAATGCTTTCTCCCTTACTTTTTTGGGCGGCTACCTGAATTTGAAGCAAAGTCTTGGCTGCCGAAGCGCCACTCATCACAGCGATTTGCGCGGTTGGAAGCGCAAAAATCAGTCTTGGGTCGTAGGCTTTGCCACACATCGCATAATTGCCCGCACCATAAGAATTGCCAACAATAACTGTAAACTTAGGCACAACGCTGTTGGCCATAGCACTCACCATTTTGGCGCCGTCTTTGATGATGCCGCCTTGCTCCGACCGGCTGCCTACCATAAATCCTGAAACGTCTTGAAAAAAAATTAACGGTATTTTTTGCTGATTGCAAAGCATAATAAACCGAGCCGCTTTATCGGCAGAGTCCGAATAAATGACCCCACCCATTTGCATTTCACCTTTTTTCGATTTTACCACTTTGCGTTGGTTGGCTACAATGCCTACCGCCCACCCGTCGATGCGGGCACGCGCACAAATCAGCGATTGGCCATATTTTTCTTTGTATTCGTCCAATTCTGAGTTATCGACAATTCGGCGCAGCAACTCTTTCATATCATAAGGCTTGGTGCGGTCTGCCGGAATGATGCCATATATTTTTTCAATAGCTTCTTGAGGCGGCATAGGCGCTACGCGGTTAAAACCTGCTTGGAGAGGTTCGCCTAATTTGTCGAAAATACGCTTGATGGCATCCAAACAGCTGGGGTCGTCGGGGTATTTGTTGTCAGTAACTCCCGAAATCTCGCAGTGCGTGGTAGCACCGCCCAAGGTTTCTGCG
The DNA here is from genome assembly GCA_003449595.1 of Microscillaceae bacterium. GTDB lineage: Bacteria > Bacteroidota > Bacteroidia > Cytophagales > Microscillaceae > UBA8158. Next base: position 1,729 of record DMHB01000052.1, read on the forward strand.
TCCACATCTTCGCCTATCGAGGCTTTGACCAAGTAAGGGCCTGCCAAGAAAATAGAACCGGTGCCTTCAACAATCAAGGCTTCGTCAGACATAATGGGCAAATAAGCCCCACCAGCCACGCAGCTTCCCATAATGGCCGATACTTGCACAATGCCTTCGGCAGACATTTGGGCATTGTTGCGAAACATCCTGCCAAAGTGTTCTTTATCGGCGAAAATATCGGCTTGCAAGGGCAAGTAAATACCTGCACTGTCAACCAGATAAATGATAGGGAGTTTGTTTTCAAGTGCAATTTCTTGGGCGCGCTGGTTTTTTTTGCCCGTAATCGGAAACCAAGCCCCCGACTTTACCGTGGCGTCGTTGGCCACTACCACACATAGTTTACCCGAAACCTTGCCCAAGCCCGTTACTACGCCTCCCGAAGGACAGCCCCCTTCTTCTTCATACATCCCTTCGCCGGCAAAAGCCCCAATTTCAATAAAAGGATGGTCTTTGTCGAGCAAGTAGTCTATGCGCTCGCGGGCGGTCATTTTGCCTTTCGACTTGTGCTGTTTGATTTTGCTTTCGCCCCCTCCCAAAAATACTTTTTGAAGTTTTTGATTGAGTTGCGAAACTAAAAGTTTGAGATTGTCTTCGTTTTTGTTGTATTCGAGGTTAACCATAAGGCAATTTAAAAAATAAGGCAAAAATCATATTTTGTTTGCATAAAAGCAATGTTTACCCACAGCGGTCTTTTATGATACCAGTTGGGTTTTTAATACGCCAAGTCCTTCCTGAAAGCTATGAGGGCGGTAGCCTAATAGTTGGACAGCTTTTTCGATGTTGAAGCCGGTTTTGGGAGGGCGTTGAGCTGGTTGTTTGAACAAACTGCCATCTACTTTTTCTATCAGCGAGGCATCGAGTTGGAAAAAATGCGCAGTTGCCAACGCGATGTCGTAAGGGGTAAGGAGTTCTTGTCCCGAAATATTGAAAATACCTTTTGCTTTTTGCGAGGCTATTAGCATACAGCCTTGGGCCAAATCTTCGGCCAACGTGGGTGTACGCCACTGGTCATTTACCACCTTGATTGCCTTGCCTGCTTCAAGAGATTGTTTTACCCAAAGCACAATATTGGTTCGGCTCATCGCCTCGGCTACCCCATAAACCAACACGGTGCGCACAATAGCCCAGGGCAAGGGGCTGTGATTTACTATTTTTTCGGCGGCCAACTTGCTTTCGCCATAATAGCTGATGGGGTTGGGGGTGGCCTGCTCGTCGTACATACCGGTTTTGCCATCGAAAATAAAGTCAGTAGAAAGGTGGATAAAATGGCTTTGATAGGGCTGCGCGGCTTGCAATAAGTATTCTACAGCCTTTACATTTTGTTGCCAGCAGGCTTCTCGGTTCATTTCGCAGTCATCTACTTGGGTCATCGCTGCTGTATGAATGATGATGTGCGGTTGGTAAACCTCTATGGCGGCCTTGACCGCTTGGAGGTTGGTCAGATCGACGGGGTGGTAGTTTTTGGTCAGCCGAGGAAGCCGATTTTCACCCCTGCTGATACCCAGATAATCAAATTGATTGGCATAAAGCGGGGTTTGGAGCAGTCGTATTAATTTTTGGCCTAACAAACCGTTTGAGCCGGTTACAAGAACTTTTTGCAAAGAAGAGGAGGATAGAGGTTAAAAAAGTAAGGAGCTATTTTCGAGGCAATATAATGGATAAAAGTATGTAAACCGGTATCAAAAAACCAACACCGGCAAATGTGCCAATGATAAAAATAATGCGAACCAGTGTTGGGTCGAGACCTAAATATTCGCCTAAGCCTCCGCAAACACCTGAAATAAGTTTGTCAGTAACTGATTTATGAAGGGTGTTGCTTTTATCCTGAATCCGCGTCTGGATGTCTTGCATAAAACTTTTGGACGTATCCCAATCTACTGAGTTAGTAAGTTCTTTAAAACCTTTGGTTTCAGCTTGTAAAAAATTCTTGATTTTGGTGGTAGTAGAGGGTTTGAAAGAATTGATCCCTTTATTCAAGTCAGCCGAAAGCCTCAGCGCATCTTCGTTGCCGGGCTGAATTTGTAGGCATCTTTTGGCAAAGTTCTTAGCGTTTTGTAGGTCATTTTTATTTTTTTTGATGAACCAACGCTGCCCAAATGCCTTGGCCAACCCATACAAAGCGTCGATGTGGTTGGGGTTGAGCATTACGGCTTGTTGTAGTTCTTCTATGGCGCTATCCCAATCTTCGTAGCGGCTATATCCCAGCCCGCGGGTAAGGTAGTCGTTGAATTTTGACTGAATGAAGGCCATTTCTTGATCATCGATTCCCATATCGGAAGCAATTTTTTTGAGTTCAGCATCCGAAACAGGGCGGTTTTCTTGTTGAATTTTAATCAACTGCTCAATATAAGCTTTGAGTAGGTCTTCGGTCGATTCGCTCATAGAAGTAGATGTTAAATGAAAGGGTAAAGAGACCTTGTATAGTTTATGGATAGTATTTGAAAGACCAATTAAAAACTATTTTGAGCCAAAACAGGCTGGTAATGTTCCGGATTTTTTAAGAATCGAATCGATAGTTGGTTGAAAATATCTGAACGGTCTATATTCACTACGTGTCCACAGTCGTTCAAGATTTCTAAAATAGCATTTTTATGTTGTTTGACTACGTGCTTTACTTGCGGCAGAAACATGTGGTCTTCGTCGCCCATAATGTAAAGCGTAGGGACAGGAATTTCGTTTTCGTGAAAATAACGCAAGATTGGGTTTACCTCGGTAGTGAGTCTGTACCAACGCAGAAACTCTTTCTGATAAAGTTTTTTAGCTTCATTGATAAACATCAGCCGAGACTGCCGGTGTCGTTTCCGGGGCATAATCACCCAAGCAAACAAAGAGTAAATCCACATATAAGGAAGCAACCGCTTGAACATATTGCCCAATTGCATCAACACATTCGAGCGTATGTTGAGCCGGATAATGGCACCTCCCAGCACCATCGAGGCTATTCGGTTAGGTTGCAATTCGCCTAAGGTGCGGATGATGATACTACCCATAGAAATACTTACAAAATGTGCTTTGTCGATTTTCAAATGATCCATCACCTCAATTATATCCTTGCTGATGTCGGTGAAGGTATAATTTTCCTTCATATACTTATGCAAGAAGTTTTTCGATTTTCCGTGCCCTCGCAAGTCGAGTAAGAGCACATTGAAATATTTCTTAAAATCGCGAATTTGTTTGTACCATATCGAAGAGCTGCCACCTGCTCCGTGTACGAAAATGACCCAGTCGGACTGTTCATTTAGAAAAAATTCTTTGTAATAGAGCATACAATAACAGGAAGGGGTGCTTGGGTTTAATGTTCACACAAAAGTAAGCACAGAATTGGACAAAATGGCGATTAAATAGTCTGCAAATAAACAAAATTGATTTTCTTTTTGTTCAGCAGCGCTTTGATGTCTTGTAAGAAGTGATTTTCGGCCAAATGGCGCTTGCCTACTACCACCAAAATCAGGTTTTGCTGGTTATACTTTTTCTCTTTGTAAAGCTCTACTTGCCCCAGCAACCGGTTTCGCTCGTTGGCGCTTTGTAGCGATTTGCTCAACTTGACCTCAATGCCTACTTTGCCTTCTGCCACATCGATGTCGATGCGGGTTTTGTCGGTTTGGGTAGCTTGTATGCGTACTTGCGTATTGACAGGCTGCCCGAAACGCTTGCGGAGTTGCTGAGCCAACAACATGCTGAGTTCGTTCTCGCTGTGTTCATCGAGCCAATCTTGCCTGATTTTGAGATTTTGCAAGTATTGACCAATGTTTTGTGGATGAACCTTGAGGCTTTGGTATTTATTCCAAACCATTAGCCAATAGGCCGAGGCGCTGCTCAGGCCAAACAACAAGATGTAATCAAAAGGTGCCATTCTAAGTGTCTGATAGTAAGGCAAATATACATTTTTAGCTCCACAAAGTAAAGCCTTCAACTGCCATAAGTGCTACAACCCTTTTTTAGCTATATTTGCACCAAATCCCAAACTAATAATTTGAAAAATGTACATAAATTGGAAATGCTTATGGGGGCTTTTGGTTGGCCTTTGGGCGCTCCCCGGGTTGATAGTAGCGCAGGAAATGTTAGACTTGAATCAAGCCTTGGGCATTGCTTTAGAAAACAACTATGCGATCAAAATAGCTAAAACGCAACAGCAATTGGCACAATCTAATTTCAATAGGGGCAACGCGGGCTTCTATCCTCGATTGACTGCCAACCTTACCCAAAACTTTGGCCGAACGGATGTACGGCAAGAATTTGCTACCGGCTCGGTACAGCAACGCATCGGAGCGGCCAGCAATACTTTGATAGGGAATTTGAACCTCAATTGGACTTTATTTGATGGTTTGGCGATGTTTGCAGCTTATGAGCGCTTGGGCGAACAAAAGAAGATAACAGATCTCAACTTGCTGCAAAACGTAGAAACTACCGCTCGCAACGTTACCGTAGCTTATTTCGATATTATCCAACAACAACAACGGCTCAGATCTTTTCAAAATAATTTGTTGATCTCTGCCAAACGCCTCGAACTGGCCAAAGATCGCTATGAAATTGGCTCAGGGTCGAAAATTGAATACCTCAACGCACAAGTAGATTACAACGCCGACCGGTCGGATATTATCCGCCAAGAGCTTTCTATCAAAAATTCAAAAATCAGGTTGAATAGAATTTTGCTTCGCGCAAGCGACACCGATTTTAGTATTAGCGATAGCATCTTGGTCAATCCTGATTTGAGTTACAATGCCTTGCTCGAAGCCGCCAGATCCAATAATTTAGCCATTCGGTTAGCCAAACAAAACCGCAAGGTGTCAGAAATTCAATACCGCGAAGTACGTGCCGATCGCCTGCCCACCATTAGTTTGAACGTTGACTACACCTTTACCCGTGCGGCTTCCGAAGCCGGTATTTTGTTGCGTAGCAATAACTTGGGCTTGGTGCTGGGGCTAAATGCTTCATTCAATATTTTCAATGGACGCAACCAGCACCGCTTAGAGCAAAACGCCAAAATCAATATTTTGCTCAACGAACAGCAACAGGCCGATTTGATGGCTGAATTGGAAAGGAGTGTAACCGAACTTTTCAATAGCTATCAAAACAGCCTGTTGTTAGCCGAATTGGAAAAAGAAAATCTAAATATTGCGCTTCAAAATGTGGAGGTTGCTTTAGAAAGGTATAAATTAGGGGTAACAACTTTCTTGGAACTCCGCGAGGTTCAGCGCAATGTAATCGCTGCCGAAAATAGGCTGATCGATGCCATTTACCAAGCCAAGTTGGCCGAAATAGAGTTGTTGCGTTTGACCAACAATTTGGTAAGAATTTAACAAAACTGAAAATGAGTACACGAAGGCTTTCTTATCTCTTGGCGCTTTGTATGATAGGGATGTTGCAAAGCCTTCGAGCGCAATGGAGCCAAGAGGTATTGGCCGTTTCGCAGCAAATGCCAACCTCCTTTGTGCCTGTTTACCGGTTCGATACGTTGGCAAAGACCCATTATCGCCTGCCAATGGCCTTCAACAGTGCCTTGCCTATGCAAGAGACAATACAAATCCCTCCGGACTGGGAATGTGTACAGGTTGATTTAGTGTACACCGATTTTCAACGCGGAGGCGATTTTTCCCTATTGAACTTGCAACGTTTGCAGTCGCTTTTTGAAATATACCCAGCCCCATTTAGGCAGGGTTCGGTGGTTTGGAAGGCATACGCCCAACAGGCTTGTATGTCGCTGCAAGAAGCACAAGGGCTATGGCACGGATTGGTGCTTTACTTTGCGCAACCTGCCAAGGCTTCGGTTTCAAAAATTTCACAACACACCGAAAAAAGCGATTCTATTGGGACAGACCAACGCCCACCTTTACAGGAAACCGATGGCCTTACCACTCAATTGGCGCAGGTTTTAATCGAGGGACAAGACAGCACTACCTTCAAGGCCGCGGATC
>DMHB01000466.1 GCA_003449595.1 Microscillaceae bacterium
TGGTCTGGGTTTGTGCCAAGATATTATTTCTGATAGCCATATTTTGGATTTCTTTTTCAGCAGCTTTATAGGCTTCGTCCACTAAGTTGGCATCATTGAAATAAGTAAATTTAGTGTCATATACCTTCGATTCTTGGTGGTTTACCTTGAAGTAGCAAATTTCGGGATCGGGCATTTTGATATAAATGGTATCGCCTTTTTCGGTGATGTTCTGGGCTTTTATTTTTTGGAGATCGATACAACCAACAGCTTCGCCACTGATCATCAAAATGACTTTAGAATTGGGCACCCATTTGTATTTTACTTCGTGCTCTACTACATCTTTGAAATTATATTTGACCAATTCTAATTTACCCAAAGCTTCTACTTCTTTCAGCACGGCTTGGTGCGAAGTAGATTTTTCGCCTTTGAACTGAAACCATCCCTTGGTTTGATCCCAAGCCAAAGCGCCTAACACCATTGCGACTAAGATAAGAGCAATAATTGCAGCATATCGAACCATAATTGTTGAGTTTTTTACAAATATAAAATATTCTCAGGCTTGTATGCAAAAAAGCCCCTTTGTGTTCGACAAAGGGGCTTTGAAAAGCAGCTAAATCAAGTATTAGTTAAAAATATAACGAATACCGATTTGCATTTGCCAACGGTTACGCAAGTTGTCCACATCTTCTCTGAAAGTGGTGTTAGGTAACCCATTAGGCTGTACGCGGAAGGTAGGTTGTCCAGAGCCATTGTAGCCATTGAAGATCAAAGGCTGGTTTTGGTTGATAGAACGAGCCACACCCAGATTTGAGTTCAACAAGTTACCAAAGTTCAAAATGTCAACAGTAAATTGAAGTGTATTGCGCTTGCCACCTGCATTGATGAAGAACTCTTGCATAAAACGCAAGTCCAAACGACCTACAGCAGGAATCAAAGCACCATTACGTTCCGCAACGCTACCACGGTTGGCGCTCAAGTATTTATCTTGACGGATAAAGGCATCCAAAACGGCCCATTGTTCATCAGCTGTAAAACCAGTTTGGTTGACCAAGTTGATTTCACTTTGATTTCTTGGGATATACATCAAATCGTTGTTCGATACACCGTCGCCATTCATATCGCCACCATATACATACGAGAAGGTAGTACCTTGACTCCAGTCATATAACAAGGAGATGGTAGAGGCAAAGTTCTTTGCATATTCCTTGCGGTACGAAATGGTAGAAATGATGCGGTGTGGAGTCCAGAAGTTAGAGTTGGCCAACCGAGGATTGTTAGGATTGCCGGCTACTTGGTTGCCATTGAAAGCCGTTGCAGCAATAGCACTGGGGCTGCTGGTCAAATCTTTAGCAATAGAGTAAGTATAAGCAAAACTGGCGTTCAAACCGCGCAAACCTTGTGTAAAAGATTTTTGCAATTGACCTGTAACCGAGAAAGTATAACCTTGGTTGGTGTTAGTCAACTGAATGGCATTGGTTACACTTGGGTTAATTCTTGAAGTGGCAAAAGTACCAGGGAAGATTTGACGAGTGTCAGAACCGCTCCCAACTGCTACTGCTGTACCGGTTGGGTTAACTAAGTTCAAATCTCGGTGGAAAACCGCATTCAAATCTTGGGTATAGATAGCCTCCAAAGTACCAATGATGCCCCAAGGCAATTGCTGATCAATGGCAATGTTGGTTCTCCAAACTTGAGGGAATTTGAAATTATTATCAGTAGTATTCACAAGAACAGTTGCTGGAGCTGCACCACCTACCGGCAAATAAGCATTTGGATCTAAGCTAAATGGTCGGCCTGCATTCAAAGCCAGTGTTCTATCATCAATAATACCTGAAGTAACCCCAGTGTTGCTGGCTTGGTTCGACAACCACACAAATGGAGGGCGGCCTGTGAAAATACCAGATCCCCCACGGATTTGAGTAGTTTTATCTCCTTTCACGTCCCAATTGAAACCTAAACGTGGCGACCACAACAATTGTGTATCCGTAAATTTATCAGTTCTTACGGTTTGGCCATTTAAGAAAGATAATGATTCGATATTTTGGTTACGAGGTGCGCCATTGGTGAAGATAGGCACATCTAAACGCAAACCGGCAGTCAACTTGAATTTGTTGTTGATTTGCCACTCATCCTGAATGTAAGCTCCCAAATAAGCTACATTTACTTGCGCTACAAATACCGGAGTGCCTGGCACAGTAGAATATTGAAGCACAAAAGCTGCTGGGCGACCTGCTCCCGAACTCAAACCACTTGCCACAGCGCTCGTAGGTACTGGTGTTCCAACAGGGAAACTGTTGTAAAAGTCTGCGTAAGAGTTGAAGCGGTAATAACTTGTGCTTTGTGGAAGAAAGCTGTTTCGGAATTGAAAAAATTCTAATGACAAACCGGCTGTAAGGGTATGCTTACCTAAGAATGCGGTAAAATTATTTGTGATCTGGAATACATCCTGATCCAAAAAGTTATTAGGTGAAAAGGGTTCAGCTCCGAAAGCTGTACGCACTTGACCTCCTGGTCCGCTCAATATGTCAACAAAAGGTATTTGTCTTCCAGGGGTAGTACGATAATCACGGAAGTTAGTAATACCTACGGTCAATGTATTGGAGAACTTAGAACCAAAACGGCTGTTCAATTCAGCTACTAAGGAGCTAATGTTGTTGAAGATACCGTAGTTGCCGTTTTGGAAAGGGATTGATTGTGCGCCGGGTTGACGACCACCTACACCACCAATCGCGCTATTACTCATAATCACATCGCGGTATGAGTTCAAATAGTTGTAACGAATGCTAAACCGATGGTTTTGGCTGATGTTCCAGTCTAATTTCACCAAGAATTTGTAATTTTTGGTATCAAAGTTATACCCTTCAAAAGCGCCGGGGTTATATCCTTGGCCTCTTAAAAAACCTTGCAGATCTGTCAAATCACTGGCCAAAGCGGCTGATTCATTGGCTGAGCCTGTACCACGATTGGCTACTAAATTGGTAGCTGGATCTACACGTACTTCTTGTTCAGCGTTGACAAAGAAGAACAATTTGTTTTTGATGATCGGACCACCTAAACGGAAACCATATTGCTGTTGGGTAAAGTTGGCCAATTTTGATTCAGTATTACCAACTTTGTCGCCAATAAATGACTGATCACGGAAGAAATAGAAAACAGAGCCTCTAAATTCGTTGTCCCCGCTGCGAGTAACGGCATTGATACCGGCACCGGTAAATCCGCTTTGGCGTACATCAAAAGGAGCTAAGTTTACTTGAATCTGCTCAATGGCATCCAAGCTGATAGGCTGCGCGTTGGTTTGACCACCTGGCTGTGATGATAATCCAAAGTTGTTGTTGAAAATTGAACCGTCAATGGTCAAGTTGTTGTACAAATCGTTACGACCACCAAACTCACTTCCAAAACTTTGGAGATCGGAAGAGC
>DMHB01000199.1 GCA_003449595.1 Microscillaceae bacterium
AACATTATAAAGAATGGTAGCTTGGAATTTTGACTCTCGGTTGTTGTAAAACAAACCTGTATTCACAATAAATGGCGATTGGTTCATCATTGGGCGGTTGCGGTCTTGCACAACTGCCGCCGCACCTAAATCAACACTACTTTGAATCCAAGAAGCATTGAAAGTGAAGGTAAGATCTCTGATAAATTTAGAACCTGATTCTAAAAATCCTTGGCGTATTTCTACTTCGGCTCCGAAGTTTTGCGCTGCAATCGCATTGATAAAATCAAACTGTTGGGCATTGCCACCAGTAATGATGGTACGCATTTCAATTGGATTTTCAAATCGCTTGTAAAACACCCCGAATGAAATCAACTCGCCTTCGCGGGGATAGAACTCCCAACGCAAATCTGCATTCTGAATGCTGGGGGTTTTCAGCCGTGGATTGCCAATGATGTTGGTTTCAAAGTTGAAATCATAATACAAAAACGGAGCTAACTCTCTAAACTCAGGTCGATTAATACTTAAACAATAAGCCCCACGCAATAACATTCTTTCATTAAGATTATAGGAAATATTAATAGAAGGCAATGGACTTGTAATGGTATTATTAATATTAATCGGTGTGCCACCTTGGTCGGCACTGTTCAGAAGTTGAATATTATGCTCAATACGCAAACCAAAAGCTATGTTTAACTTGTCGCTCAGGGGCATAAATGCGCCTAAATAGGCTGCTACAAGGGTGTTGCTGGCTGTATAGCGATCACGCGGAAGCGTACCCTCTTGTAATGAAAAACCTGTTACTGCATTGATGTTTTGAGGGTCAAACATTTGCTGAATTGAAGGACTGGTTAATGAATTATCGAAGGTGCTAATGTTCGCTATTCCAAGCGCCATCCATCTGGCTGTGAAATCTCTGTCCTTGCGCTCAACATAAAATCCTGCACGCAACTTAATGGGGTTGTCATCTGAACCACGAAAACGAATTCTGCTTTCATAATTCAAAGCGCCTGTAAAAACAGTCTCGTTGAGGTTTGAGAAAAAACGGGCATTGTCGAAAAGAGAGGCTCCGGGAGGAAGCGATACCCTGAAATCGTTTCCACTGCCCGAAGGAGTTTGTGTGCGGTATCTTCTATAATCAGGCTCGCGGCGATTGGTAAATGAAAAACCCAATGTCCAATCCAAATTTGATTTTCCATCTTTTAATTCATGTTGTCCTGCCACCTGACCAGTATAAATACTTCTTGACTCATAACGCAAAGCATAATTTTGGACATCAAAGTTGTTAACTGCCTCACTACCAGTGCGGAAAACACCTTCTTTGATACCTGTCTGGTTAAATAAATTCCTGAATTCTATTTTAGTTTTTGCATTGACAGAGAACGTCCAATTGTGCATAATACCAATGCGCACCGTCTGCTCGCTCATATAATCATTGAAGCGGAAAATTTGAGGGCTTCGTTGGATAGATGGATCAAACACTTGGTAGCGAAAGCGCTCAATATTAGCAATTTGGCGCGAGTTGCTATAAGTTACAGCAGTAAGGTTGGCAACCCTCGTATTTCCCCACTTGAACCTGCGCCCCATCGAGAAGTTTAAACTCAAATCGGGCAAAGCTTGCTGCGGCGAAAGTGTCCAGTTATTAGATAAAGTTCGGCTTGCCTCAGCTCTTTGTGCGTTTGACACGTTCGTCAATAAACTTGGAAAATTATTTGGCAATTGGCGTGTGCCATTGTCGAAGCCCAAGAAATCTGTTGAGCTACCTTGATACATTTGCATATTATGTCCGGTAGTGCCCAATCGATAGCTTGAAGAAATACTTAGAGAGGTAAAATTTTCATCAGGAATGTTTTTGGTAAAAATTTTAATAATTCCACCTGCAAACTCACCGGGCAATTCTGGTGCGCCAGATTTATAGATAAACATCCTATCGATGGTATTGCTTGGAATAATGTTGAATGAAAAAGCTTTCACATCTACTTCCGAACTGGGCGTCAATACACCATTGAGCAATACTGCATTGTAGCGTTCGCTCAAACCCCTTACCATCACAAAGCGCTCATCTACAATAGTAACCCCTGGAATACGTTTAATTACTTGAGAAGCATCTTTGTCTTGGGTCTTGGCGATTTGTTCTGATGAAACCCCTACAGCCACTTGCTCGGCTTGTTTTAGTTCTTCAATCACCGAAATTTCTGACCCTGTTTCTCTTTCACTTACAATGACTACCTCGCCAAGGTTTTCTACATCCTCTTCTATATCAGTGTTCAAAACCGATATTTTACCACTTTCAATGAGGATACCTTCCATCTTTTTTGTTTTGTAAGACAGGAAAGAAATAACTACATTGTAAGTGCCTGCGGGAATTGCCTTGATGTTGAAATTACCATCCAAATCGGTAGAAGCACCAGTAGTCGTTCCATCTATTACTACGTTGGCTCCGATGATAGCTTCTTGTGTTTTGCTATCAATAATTTTTCCTTTCAATGTGCCAGTCTGAGTGTAGCCTTCGACCCACGCCCCACAAATAAGCACAAAAATTAAAACACTAAACTTGTAAATTGATTTCATAAATAGACATTCATTTGATTTTTGACACTGCAAAAGTAGATGCCTACCAAGTAGCTATTCACAAAAAAATGGTTAAGATTTTTTTACTTTATAGCTTCCGTTTTTAACATAGTGTTAACAAAGACAATTGCACTAAAAAATATAATTTTTCAAATAATTGATTTTTTAACTTATGAATACACGACACAAAAAAATCCTCATCACCGGTGGCAGCGGACTGGTTGGCAAAAAACTAACTCATAAGCTCTTGCAAAAAGGCTATGAAGTAGCAATTTTGTCAAGAAATAACACCAGAAGTGCTGAAGCAACCTATTATCAATGGGACATAGAAAAAGGATACATCAATCCGGAAGCTCTTCAAAATACCCAAGGAATTATACATTTAGCAGGCGCAGGAGTTGCAGATAAAAATTGGACTAAAGAAAGAAAACAAGAAATATTAGAAAGCAGAATACGTTCTACCGAACTATTGTATAATTCGTTGAAAGAATTAGACGAAAAGCCTCTTTCCTTCATCAGCGCCTCTGCTATTGGTATTTATGGCGATCGTGATGTTAACACCAAATTAACAGAAAGTTCAAGCCCCGGTAATGGCTTCTTGGCAGAAGTAACCCAATTGTGGGAAAAATCAATCGATAAAGTCAATGATTTGGGTATTCGAACAGCAAAAATTCGCATTGGCATTGTACTAAGTACCCAAGGCGGCGCCTTGCCCAAGATTTGCCAACCCATCAAATTAGGAGCCGGCGCTCCTTTGGGTAGTGGAGAACAAGGTGTTTCTTGGATTCATATCGATGACCTTTGCGATATTTTTATCTACGCCCTCGAAAATACCTCTATTCAAGGCGCTTATAATGCTGTCGCCCCCGAGCCAGTAGATAATTCATTGCTTACAAAAGCTATTGCCAAACATCTCAAAAAACTACTCCTACTTCCCAACGTACCCAGCTTTGCCTTAAAATTGATGTTAGGCGAAATGGCCA
>DMHB01000206.1 GCA_003449595.1 Microscillaceae bacterium
ATTTTCCTGTCATTGCAGGGGCAGGCACAATGACCACAATTATCTCTTTGCGTGCTGAATATCAACAGTTTAATGTGTTATTTGGCATCGCCCTGAATCTAATTTTGGTATATGTTGTTTTAAAGGCTTCGCACCAAATTGAAAAATTTTTAGGTGAAGCCGGTGCCGATGTACTCAGGAAAGTATTTGGTGTAGTTCTTTTAGCTATTGCCATCAAATTATTCAAGGCAAATTTGCCAATTTGAATAAAAACAAGTTGTAAAGGTGGAAAGCAGTCTAAAATTGACTGCTTTTTTTAGTTGGTGGGTAATTCTTGGGCAATTCTGTTTAATATTTGTGTTTCATATACCAAGATTTCTAACTGCATCTGTCCAATGACTGCCATAGCACCAATAACTGGCATCCCTTTAAACTTTTGCTCAACAAAATCCCGTTTTTGCAAGTCTATCCTATCTTTTGAAAGCGGGTCACCTTCTTCAATTTTAGTAAGCGGAACATACCCTGCCGGTTCAAAATCTTTAAATTCTTTGTTCAAAAAATCAAAAAAGGCATTGATTTTCTTCTCCAAATTATAACCTTCCCCATTCTTATTATCACCTATTAGGTATTTTTCAGCTTTCTCTACTTCATAAGGCTGCTTTAAATAAGCCCTTTGTTTGTCGTACTCCTTCCCTAAATTATTGTACAAATAGGCTTTCGCGAAGCTTAGAAATTTAATCACAAAGCGCGTTTGATCATCTAATTGTTTGACTCTTCTAAGCAAAAGCGTATCGCCTTTGGCTTGCTCGACTATTTCTTTCCTCAATTGGTTGTTCGACTCAAGTGTCTGTACTAAATAATGATCGAAAGTTCGCTGCATTCTACTGTACTTTTCAATCAGGTAAATTTCAGAGGTTGTCAAAGAATCAACGTTTCGCTCTTTAGGCGCACAACCAACAAGTAATAAAAAGAGCAAAAAATAAGATAGTCTTACCATATTTTACAAACATTAATAAATTGAAAAAAAGGGTTTACAAAATAGTAAACCCCTTTCAGAATCAAATGAATGATAATTAATAAACAGCGTTAACAGGATCGAAGTTGGCCCAACCTGTTGTCCAATCAGTTGCGCCAAATGCTCCACGGTGAGTTACACTTTGGAAGAAACCATCTCCGGCTAAACGTCCTGTAAAGACAGCTCCTGAGGTCAAAGCCGCATCTGTAACAGTCAAAGCTGGGTTGATTAATCGCTCGAAAGCACGAATAGCATCGGGCAAAGTACCTGTAGCAGTGCCTAAGTCTGTATTGTTAGCATTAAAATCAGTAGTTGCAGTAGCACTTGCAGCAGCTGCACCAAAACGAATGGTATTAGGTGCACCGGCAGTGGTTTCACCTGCGAAAACATTGCCACGGAATTGAATTTGCAAAGCACCTGAACCAAGTGATTCAAACTTGTTCTGAACACCAGTACCATCTAAATCCAAACCACCAATGGTAGCGTTACCCCATCCATAGAACAATGAATTAAATACCCCGATAGAAGTATTACGGCGAATGTGCAAAGCACGGCCATAGTTTGCGTTCAAACCTGATGTAATTACTGCTCCATTTCGTAAACGGCTATTGTTACCAACACAAGTGATGTTAGAAAAAGTTGGGTTGCTGATAGGCACATTAGAAGAGCCTGAAGCATCATTATCGCACTCAAAGCAATTCGACTGTGATTGGTCAGCAATGAAAGGATCGCGCAAAGCAATACCAAACTGAACCTTGCCAACATACCCTAAATCTGTATCAAAATCATCATCCCAGTTACGGTGAGAGACTAAATTGCGAGCATTAACTGTTCCACCGAACCATTCAAAAGCATCATCACCTGAAAAAGATACTTGTACATTTTCGATGGTAGTACCTGAACCTACACCACCCATTGTCAAACCATTAATTTCATTGCCAGGGGTAATAGGAACACCACCAAACTCAATACGAACAAAACGTAAAATCCCTGAATTGTCAGCGGCATTGCTGCCTCCATAGATTTTTCCTGCAACACCTTCGATTTCAGGGTTAGTAACATTCACAGGCGCATTGCCTAATATAACTATGCCACCCCAATCACCATAAGTGCGATCGCCTGCATCTTTATTCGAGGTAAAAATAATAGGATCGTTAGCTCGTCCATCAGCAATGATTTGTCCACCACGCTCAATCACCAAAGTGCCTGTGGTGGCTTTGTCGCCACGGATTACTGCACCTGGTTCGATGGTCAATACTGCTCCAGACTTCACAGAAACAGTGCCTTTTAACACATAGCGAACCCCTTTACGCCAAGTAGTATTAGAGGTGATGTCACCTGTAACATCGGTAGCAGGACCTGAGGTGCTGTTATTTTTCTTGGACTCTGTACAAGAAAACAACACTGTGGTCGCCAAAATAAGGATTAATAAATAATTAGTGAACTTTTTCATAAAAATTAAACAAATTGAATAAATTATAAACCAAATTGAACGAAGAATTAAAAATCCGACTTTAAGCCTAAGCTTACCGAAGTGCCTCTTTGGAAAAACATAATACGCTCGTCAATACCGGTAATTTTTGCATCCCTGTTAGAGTCTTGTACTAATTGAACTGGCGCATTTAATAAGTCTTGAATACCCAAACGTATTTCTAAACTTTTTCCAAATCCCTTAGTAATTGATAAATCGACAATGTTGCGGGGCATTTCCCAAATAGAAGGGTAAAAGACATCACCTACTGCAAATAATCTGCGGCCATAAACATTATAAAGAATGGTAGC
>DMHB01000270.1 GCA_003449595.1 Microscillaceae bacterium
AAGGAAGCCGAAACCGGCACCTATTTTTACCAAATGCAGACCACTTCGGGGGTAGAATGCAATGGATTCATCGAGGTGATTAAATAAAATGCCGGTTTCCGACTTTTCTACGAAGCTTATTTAATGTAATATTTGCAAAAGCTGCTGTTTAAAATTCCCAAAAATAAACTCGCATAAACTTGCATTATACAGCAATTTACAACCCATATCATCGATTTGTGAAAATAACTTCTCAAAGAAAGGTTACTTTTAACCCTAAAAAGGTATTTAGTAGGTAATATGTTTCTTCATCTTTCTGTTTAATACTTATGATTTACGAACTTAAATACCTCGACTTTGTAACACAAAATGCTGTGTATGAATCGCGTTTTGTCAAGCACGCCTTCGACCCTCAAAGCCAAACCTTATTTTCTTATTGGACTACCGAAACCCCTCAAATGTCGCAACTGGACTTTAAGGTAGAAATGGAAAATTGGCTGAACACCTCTCAAAAATTCAAACCCTTGTATTTGTTCGACTATTGCCAAGATTTTGTGTATCCCATTGTCGAAGAAGAACAAATATGGATGGCGCATTTGCTAAACCCGGGATGGATAGAAATTGGCCTTAAAAAATATGCCCACGTAGTACCCGACGAGTTTATCTCAAACTTAGCGGTTGAGCAAATGTTCGACGAGTTTTTCAATATGAAATTGGCCAACCAATTTGAAATCAAACACTTTGGCGTTTCCGAAGAAGAAATTGCGGCCAACTGGCTGTGGGGAAAGAAAATTATGCTGTAGCCTTCTTCAATCAAGCTAATGCATCCCGCCCATTATCGGCCATTGTGTATGGCCAATAATGGGCTTTGGTAATTTACAGGAAAGGAAGTTTAATCTAACAACCGATACAACAAGCCGCCATTGGGGCTAAGTTCGGTTTCAAAAATTTGCTTTTGGCGCAATTCTTCCAACTTTCGCTGGGCTTCATCGATCGAAATATTGAGCTTCACACATACCATCGAAGCCGAAACCACCCCTTGATTTTCCATTGCCAATGAGATTATAAGCGCGTCTTTGTGTTTTGATAAGTTTTGCTCCAATTGCTTGGGGTTGGTGTTGCTACCGGCATCGCCAAACAGGTCTTCTAATCCTAATCTTTTCACCCATTCATTTTTTGAAAGCACATTTTTCAACGGGTTGAGCAGATTATTTGAACCGGGCAAAATATACGAAGGGCCGCCACTCATAAAACCTGTCCAGTCCATTCCCAGCATGCCGTTTTGTTGTAGATAGCGCAATTTTACTTTGGCTTCGTAGGCCGACACCCCGGTATGTTCACAAAGCAACGCCACATTGATTTTTCCGGCGTTGCTGCGCGCAATATCGATAACGCTCTGGTCAGACACCTTCGCATTGACCTGCTTACGGGCTTTCAACTCGTAAAAATAATAAATTCCCACCCCGCCAAAAGTAGCAATCAAGGGCAAAATAGTGGTTATCAGTATAATCCAAGTTTTATCCATAAAATTTAGTATTTCTGAAATGCGTTTTCAAAATGTATAGCATTGCTCACTTTACAAAACAAAAATAGCTTTATTTTTGAATGTAAAGACTGTACTGTATGCGAAAAATACTTTTTACCGGCGCTACCGGCAATGTGGGTCAAGCCACCTTGCCTCATTTACTGAACCAAATCGATGCTGAGCAAACGCAAATCTTAGGTGGCATACGTCTAAACTCAAGCGATGCTAACTTGTTGCCTGCTGAGGTGTACCCCGTAGCGTTCGACTTTGGCAACCCTGCTTGTTTTGCAGCAGCACTTCTGGAAGTACACACCCTTTTTTTGCTACGTCCGCCCCAGCTGGCGAATGTGCAGAAGACTTTTGCCCCCCTCATAGCTGCCGCACAATCGGCTCAAGTACAGCACATTGTGTTTTTATCGGTGCAAGGCGTAGCGCAAAGCAGCCTCATTCCGCATTATGGCATCGAAAAACTCATTTGCGAAAGCGGGATAGCTTATACTTTCCTGCGCCCGGCTTATTTTATGCAAAACTTTACCACTACACTTTTAGCCGATTTGCAAAAGCTTCAGCGCGTTTATTTGCCTGCCGGCGAAGCAAAATTCACGTTGGTTGACTTGGCAGATGTTGGCCGTGTGGCTGCCCAAGTACTTTTGAACCCCGAAAAACACCAAAACCAAGCCTATGACCTCACTAACCTCGAACAACTTACTTTTGAGGAAATGGCGGCGAAATTATCGGCGGGTTTGGGTAAGAAAATAACCTTCGTTTCGCCTAATTTATGGCAGTTTTTTTGGCAAAAACGACGAGAAAAAGTACCCACTATGCTCATTTTAGTGATGATTATGCTGCATTTTTTGCCCCGTTTCCGCCCCACGCCGCCCACCTCAGCATCCATCGAGCAAATCACAGGGCAAATGCCACAAACTTTTGAGCAATTTATCTCTCACAACCGACACCTGTTCGACCCACTTGCTAATAAATAAGCATAACAAAAAAGTGAATATTTCACTCTTTCCTTATAAACACTTAACAATCAGCTTATTAGCCCC
>DMHB01000060.1 GCA_003449595.1 Microscillaceae bacterium
CAAGTAGTGTTATTGGTGAAATTGGTTGTACCCCCATTCGCGGTAAAGTCGCCAGTGATGGTACAAGTATTGTTGAAATCGACGTTACCTGCCGTAACCACTGTATTGCCGCCAATATTGGCTGTATTGGCAAAGGTTGTATTGCCCGTAGTGTTCGTAAAGCTTGTAGCACTGACAGGGCGATTGAAAGTAAAAGCACGCCCGGATTTATTGACCGTGATAGCTCCAAAAGTGGTTGTCCCGGTGCCTCCTGCACTATTGTCGGTCGTCGTGCCACCAAATGTAGTAGGACGGTTGCCACTGAAAGTTCCGGCATTGGTTAAGTTACCATTGTTAATAGCAAGGCTGCCATTGGTAGCCATCGTATGGGTCGCTCCGGCATTCACCGCAAGGTTACCGTTGATGGTCATTCCACGGTTGAGGGTAATATTGCCGGTTACACTTACATTGCCATTGACTGTAAGAGACAGTCCGCCAATATCGGCCAAAACCAGACCAATGTTGTTGGGAATTGTTAGGTCTGAATTAACAACCACCGCTGTTCCGGTAGTTGGGTTGAGGGTTACATTGTTTGAGCCGCTTTTGCTGATTAATAGTGTGTGGAGTGTGAGTGCTGTGTTGCTGTTGAGTTGCGAAGCACCACCTCCGGTAAATTCGAGGGTAGCACCTACCGCTGAGGCTGTAAAGATGCCGTCGTTAACAAAATTACGACGGACAATTAGTCGCCTTCCGGCTGCAACGGTAGTTGTAAAACTGGCCAAATTGATGAAATCCCTTTGTACAGTAACATTACCACCTGTAATATTGAAAGTGCCTCCATTGGTCAAATCGTTGGCTATCACAAAGCTAGCCCCACTCAAGTAGTTGACAGTGCCGTCTGAGTTCATATTGTTACCCACATTTACCACGCCCCCGTTCACGATGAAGCTACCGCTGTTGAGTAGGTTCTGATCTACTGTGAGGTTGGCACCTGCGCCAATGGTACAAGTTGCGCCAACACCTATCACCAACCGTTCGATGGTAGTGGTAGTGCTTAAAACCGGCATATTGGGAGGCACCGGCGTATTTTGTATGACCACCTCTTGAGCCGCGTTGGGAACAGTATTCGTGCTCCAGTTCAAAGGATTTACCCAACTATTGTCCACATTTCCTGTCCAATAAACAGTCTGCGCCAAGGCTTGGTAGGAGCTATGCAGACTCCCGATGATGATAGAGAGGGTGAAGAGAAATTTTAGATTTGGCATAAGGCGATAGAGTTATTCGTATGGAAATAACTATTTTTTTGTTTGTATAACTGGTAGTTAATACTAACAAACAGTAAAATGTAAACCAAAGTTTAGGATAACCAGCTAACAAATGGGGAAGAATAATACCATCTTGTGCAGGCAGCTATTAATTTTTAGATTCTTGCTGCATTTTTTGCTGGAAAAACTCGAAATAACGCTTACTATCTTCTAAAATAAGCTTCACCTTATTGGCCGCATCGCGCGATACTTCATAAAAAACCTTGTCGTCTTGCCAAAGTTCTATCAGGCTTTCGCCTTGGTCAAAATAAGCCCGTAGTTTTTTAAAGCCCAGGTTTGACTCACCTATGGCTTCGGCACCATAGTACAACAAAAAGCCTTCGTTGTCATACAAATATTCAATTTTGATTTGGGTATCGCTCTGAGCCGCTTGCACTAATACTGTCCTTAAAACAGGTTCTACGGTGCCTTTGGCCGAATAATAAAATCTTTCGACTCCTTTCCAACCATTGATATCAACAAAGGAAGCTCCTACCGGCTCGGTATCGGCAATTTTGATATACGCTTCATATTCTTCATTTTTGACTTTTTCTTGCACATAGCGATACAAATCATTGATATAATGCACTTTGTCTTTTTGTGCGAAAGCATTCAAACAGGCCACACAAAGCCCTATGTATCCTAAGCCTATGCCAATCAATTTTTTGAACATGCCTACAAAGGTTTTCTCAAATATCGTAAATCCTAAGGCAATTATCATCTTCTGGGGTATCTTTCTTTACATAGGCTGTTTTTCGGCCTGTGCGCAAATACTTCCATCGCCCCTTACCTGGAAAACCTTGGCCGATGTTCAAATCAAATCGGGCAAAGATAAAAGTGGCCAATTCGATATAGATTACCCCGTTTTCGGAGAAAAAATACAAGCTTTTGACGGCAAGTGGGTCATCATCAAAGGCTATTTTATTCCTGTTCAAGAGTATGAGTCGCAAACTTATTTTGTACTCTCGGCATTCCCATACAACTTGTGTTATTTTTGCGGTGGTGCCGGGCCTGAAACGGTGCTTGAAGTATATGCTCAAACACCCATTTTGTACGAAGAAACCCCTATGTTGCTGCTTGGTATCTTGCGATTAAACCGCGATGACCCCAACCATTTGCTTTATATTTTGGAAAAAGCCACCCGAGTTACTCAATAAATCCCTTCTCAATATGCTCAAAAAGTTCTACTATGTTTGTTTTTTTTATGGGCTTGTCATCAGTCCTTTGGCGGCTCAAACCAGCGACGAAGCCATTTTTCAAAGCATTTATGCCGAATCGTTGCAAAACCAACAAGCCTACGCTTGGCTCGACCACCTGTGCAACCAAATTGGCGGCAGGTTGAGTGGGTCGCCCCAAATGGACAAAGCCATCGAGTTTACCAAAGCCGAATTGGAAAAATTGGGCGTTGACAAAGTATGGCTGCAACCTGTACAAGTGCCTCACTGGCAGCGTGGCGACAAAGAGGTGGGGCAAATGATTGTCCAAGGTCAACCTATCTCACTGCCGGTTTGTGCGTTAGGTGGTTCGGTCGCTACGCCGGCAGGTGGGCTGCAAGCCGAAGTAGTCGAAGTGCAAAGTTTCGATGAATTGGCAGCTTTAGGAGCAGGGCGAGTAAGCGGCAAAATCGTTTTTTTCAATAAAATTATGTCGCCTTTGCCCATCGAAACCTTCGAAGCCTATGGGCAAACCGGCAACATCCGCCGCCAAGGAGCTTCCGAGGCTGCCAAATATGGTGCGGTGGGGGTGATTGTGCGGTCGCTGACGACTGCCTATGACGATTTTCCGCATACCGGCAGATCGGAAGAGCACACGTCTGAACTCC
>DMHB01000278.1:0-765 GCA_003449595.1 Microscillaceae bacterium
GGCTTGGGGCTGAGTTGCCTTTGTCGCCGCTGTTTGTTTCCCACCAAAACAAATTTCCCCTATCTTTGCACCGAGGAACGTTTGACCAATTGGGGTCGTCAAGTGGGCTGCGGTCGCTTGTAGGCGTTCCTCTTTTTGTTGGTGGGGTTTTGCAGGTTTTTGCGTATATTTGCAACAGCGAAACCAAACTACTAACGGGTAACTGAACCTGTTAGCGGTTTGACCGCTAAGCCCCCCCATGTACGGGTCTCACAAGATCCGGAAAGGGGGCATTTTTATTTAGGCAGTGAATTATCAACATTGTGTACAGTTTTTGAAACTCAATCACTACCGTAGTCGTATTAACATAAATCAAGGTATCGGCTACACCATTGAGGATCTTCAATGGGAATTGAAACCTAATTTCAAATTCAAAACAATACTATATGCTCAACCTGCTTACATTTTTGTTTTTTGTATTTTTGTTGATGATTCCAATTTGGCTGATTCAGGATGCTTGGTTCGGTCAAATGGAGCAACAGGAACGAGAGAGACTAAAACGAGCAATTAGTGAGGCTTTAGAAGAACAAGAGAATAACAAAAAAGCTTAATCGCTCACCCACTGCCGCCAGTCTTCCAGACTGGTGGCTATTTTTCCAGCCCCTATTGGTGTCCCCACAAACAACCCACGGACGCAACCCATAACGACAAAATCGCCGATACTTATTTGTGAGACACAAACAAAAGCAGTGAGTTACCACTTGCTTTAGCGAGTGGAAGCTTAGC
>DMHB01000278.1:1160-11182 GCA_003449595.1 Microscillaceae bacterium
GCGACTAAAACTTGTTTATGAGCCACCAACAAGGGCTGTAAAGAGCAGTGTGAAAGCTACCTCAAAACACCTCCTGCACCAAAGTACCCTGCGCCCAATCGAGCACATACATATTTTGCATATTGAGGTAAAGTTTGTTGCCCATCCGCAAGGCCGACTTGAAATGTTGATCTAAGTCTAATCCAAATGGCTTGTCGAGCAAGATTTGCCCTTTGTTGAGGTCGAACGTCTGAAACCGAAGTCCGGGACTACCTGTATTTTTCCATTGCAGCAAGGCCATTTTGTTACTGGGTAGCGGCACTACTGTCCAAAACTGCGGCGATTTCAGCGGCACTTCATAGGCCAAGGCGCTGTTGAAATAGTTGCCTCCTTCCAAGTCTAACTTCCATTGCAAGCGTTCGTTTTTGACATCCCAACACCAAAGCTGCGGTTTTTTTCCCAGCAAACTCACCTCCATCAGCAGCCCTTTGCCATTGTAAAAAACCGGCAAAACCACTTCCGTGCCTTGGTAAAGCACACGCGCTTGCTTGTCCTGAAAAGGCAGCAACTCGACCATTTTTTGCTTGGCATTCGCCGACGAGCGCACCAAAATACCCTCGGGGGAACGTACAATTTTGTCGAAATCGGGCAAGCTATGAGTCCGCTGATACGATGCCAAGCGCTTGGCCTGCTTCAGTTGCCACACCTCTACCCACAGCATACCGGCGGGCATTTGCAAAGCCACCAAGGCGTATTTGCCGCTTTCGTCTAACCATACTTGGCTATTCAGCGGGACTTCGGCTTGTTGTCCCAAAGGTATTTTCCTGGTTACTTTCCCTGATTTGGTCTCCAACAACCATATTTCAGCTTGGTACTTGTCTGTTTGCTGGCGCTCTATCCATATCATAATTTGGGTATCTTGCAGCCACATTTTCTTGATAGTGGCTTGGGTATTGACTTGCCAAAGCACCCTGCCGCCCTCGGCAGCCAAGGCGGCCACATAAGCGCCTTTGGCCAATACCAAGGTTTTATCGACCAAGCCAAAAGCCCCGTCAGCCAGTTTGCTCGACTGCATTGCTGCGGGCAACGGCACGTCCCACCGCAGGTTGGCGGTCGCTTTTTCGACGGCTGTCAGGTTCTTATCGGTTACAACAAAAAAAGTTTGAGCATCATAGGCCATCGCTACGCTTGCGCGAGAAGGCGTAAAAGCGTGCGGAAAATCGAACTGCCAAACAAAATCAATTTGCTGGGGTTGTTTATACATCAACTTCAACCCAGTGGTTTTGGGTGCTTTGCCCGAAAACTGTTTCACTTTATTTTGAATATTGCGCAGCCAAGCGCCTTCGTTCGGCATCGAAAGAAACAACAAGTTATAGAGCATTTCGCTGTTGGTATCCGCTACAACGTAAAATTCGGGGAGTATAAACCGGCTATTTTGTGCTTCAAAACCCAGATAAGCCCGTTTAATTTTTTGTTTTAAATCATTTTTTTCTGGAATTAACACCCAGACAGCCAACGCAGCCAACAGCAACGCCAACGCAATGTTGACGATTAAACCACAACCAGAATTGATTGAAATCCGATAACGAGGTTCTTCAAATGTTGACATAAGTTGAATATAGGGGGCAACACTGTTGCCATTGTACAATGATGAAATTCTGCCTAAATTTGCAAAAATTTTTAAACTATCATTTTTTGAAATTGCATTCTCTGTCTTTCTATCTTAGCAAAGGCTTTTGGTTGGTATGGGTAGGCTGGACAATGGCGCTGACTCCTGCTTTGGCGCAAAAATCTATCAACAAACGAGTCTATGAAACTTCTGCTCGCAAAGTTGCTGAAAAAATAGTAGTCGATGGTGATCTTACCGAGGCTATCTGGCAAACAAGCACCAAAGTCGGCGATTTTTTTCAAAACTTTCCCTTCGATAGTTCATTTGCCAACACCAAAACCGAAGTAATGATTGCTTTCGATGACAGCCATCTTTACTTTGCTTTCATTTGTTATGACGACCATTTAGACCAACCTTTTGTGGTGCAATCGCTGCGCCGCGACTACGACGGGGGGCGCAACGATTTTGTGTCGGTTTATTTAGATACTTTTTCCGACGGTGCCAATGGCTTTGGCTTCGGGGTAACCCCGCTCAATGTGCAGCGCGAGGTATTGATTGCCGATGGGGGCGAGAATGTGAACACCGATTGGGACAACAAATGGTATAGCGCCACCAAAGTACACGACCGCTACTGGGTGGCTGAAATGGCCATTCCTTTCAAAACCTTGCGTTACCGCGAAGGGAATGCGCCGTGGAAACTCAATTTTGCCCGCCGCGATCTGAAAACCAACGAAACTTCTACTTGGGTACCCGTGCCGCGCAATTTTAGGCTATCTTCGTTGGCTTTTACCGGAACACTTTACTGGGACGAACCACTCAAAAAACCCGGCCTCAATGCTGCCATCATTCCGTACATAACCGGGGGCAACAGTGCCAATTTTGTAGAAAACAAGCCTGAGCGACAAACCTATGGCGTTGGCGCGGATGCCAAAATTGCTCTCACTTCTTCGCTCAATTTAGACCTCACTTTCAACCCCGATTTCTCGCAGGTAGAAGTAGATAGGCAGGTTACCAACTTGGATCGGTTCGAGATTTTCTTTCCCGAAAGGCGACAGTTCTTTTTAGAAAACAGTGACCTTTTTTCGCGCTTTGGTTTTTCACGCATCCGGCCTTTTTTCTCGCGTCGCATTGGCATTGGCTTCGACACCACACTCAAGCAAATCGTGCAAACGCCCATTATTTATGGGGTGCGCCTGAGCGGAAAATTAGACGAAAACTGGCGCGTGGGGTTTCTCAATATGCAAACAGCACGTACTTCGGGCGGCATCGAGGGGCAAAATTATACGGTGGCCACGTTTCAGCGCAAAGTGTTTAGCCGCTCAAATATTGGCGGTATTTTCGTGAATCGGCAAATGACCTCTGACAGCAGCAGCAGTTTTAGCTTCAACATTCCCAATTTCAACCGCGTGGTGGGTGTTGACTACAACTTACTATCGAAAGACAACCGCTGGCGGGGTAAGTTTTTCTACCACCAAGCCATCACGCCGCAGCAACTCAACGACCAATATGCCCACGCTTCTTACCTGAGCTACCAAACGCCTCGGTGGGAAATCAACTGGAACCACGAATATGTAGGCAAAAATTATGTGGCTGAGGTGGGCTTTGTGCCGCGCCGCAACCATTG
The DNA here is from genome assembly GCA_003449595.1 of Microscillaceae bacterium. GTDB lineage: Bacteria > Bacteroidota > Bacteroidia > Cytophagales > Microscillaceae > UBA8158. The sequence goes on from DMHB01000278.1 coordinate 4,373, forward strand.
GCGTTTTGAGCCTTCTGTTTTTCATACGATTTATACCAAACGCCCCAAGTCGAAAATTAACAACTATGGGTTTGGCGTTTACACCAATTTCTTTTGGAACACCTCAGGCTCGCTTACCGACCGAACCTTGCAATTAGCGCATTTTATTAATTTTAAAAATACGGCAGAGTTTAGTGTTCGGGTAAACCAAGAATACATATTGCTTTTCAACGACTTTGATCCGACCAATACCGGTGGCGAAAGACTGTTGGCGGGCTCAGATTATACGGTTTACAATTTTTCTGTCAACTATGCGCACGACAGACGCAAACTGTTCAATTGGGGCTTTGGGATGAGTGGTGGGCAGTATTTCAACGGCAGTCGTTTGTCGGGAGGCGTATTTTTGAATTATCGGGTGCAGCCTATTTTGGTATTTAACCTAAGCGCCGATTATAACCGCATCGAAATGCCCCTCCCCTATCGCAGTGTCGATTTGGTTTTGATCAGTCCGCGTGTCGATTTGACCTTAACCCGCAATGTGTTTCTGACTGCCTTTGCGCAGTACAACAACCAAATTGAAAACATCAACCTCAATGCACGACTTCAATGGCGATTTAAACCAGTATCCGATCTGTTTGTTGTATATACAGATAACTATTTTCCTGAAAATTTGCGCACCAAAAGCAGCGCCATTGTGTTGAAACTCACTTATTGGCTTAGTATTTAAATTAAAAACATTTATCACTTCCCTTTATTTATGGCAGTACAACATTATCAACTCAAAGTCGCTCACATCATCCGCGAAACCAACGATGCCGTTAGCCTTGTGTTTGAACAGCCCCCAGCCACTTTTGCTTATAAACCCGGGCAATACCTTACTTTCTTGCTCAATATTGGTGGCGAGTCTATTCGCCGAGCCTATTCCCTTTGCACTTCGCCATTATTGGGAGAACTCCCAGCTGTTACCGTCAAGCGAGTAGAAAATGGTGTGGTTTCTAACTACCTCAACGAGCAAGTGCAAGTGGGCGATACCTTAGAAGTGCTGGAACCGATGGGGCATTTTACGCTGGAGGTTAACGAAAAGAAAAAGCGCCATGTCATTTTGTTTGGCGGCGGCAGTGGCATCACCCCGCTGATGTCGTTGGCCAAATCGGTGCTGTATAAAGAGCCAAAATCTACTGTTTCGCTTATTTATGCAAATCGAAGTCTTGAGTCGGCCATTTTTAAGAAAACCCTTGACGAGCTACAACAGCAATTTCCTAAAACACTGAACGTAATTCACATTTTGGAGCAAGCCCCTGATGCCCAATGGCAAGAGTCAACAGGATTATTGGACACTGCCTTGATCAAGAATTTATTAAAAAGGCTTCCTAATTTCATTTTCAACCCTACTGAGTATTATATGTGCGGTCCTCGACCTATGATGGACGTAGTTGAAAAAGCTTTTGCCGAACTGAAGTTGTCTAAAAACAATCTCCGCAAGGAAATTTTTACCTCCAACTTGGAAGAAAAAACAAACGCTACTACAGTTTCATCGGCTGAAGACGCTGCCAATTTGCCTACGACAACAGTTACCATTTTGTATGATGGAGAAACCCACCAAGTAGCTGTGCGGGCAGATCAGACTATATTAGAAGCAGCTTTGGCGCTCAACATCGATTTGCCTTACTCGTGCCAAAGCGGTATGTGTACAGCTTGTATGGGCAAATGCACTTCGGGCAAGGTCAAATTAGACGAAGAAGATGCTCTAACACCCAAAGAGTTGGACGAAGGATATGTACTAACCTGCGTAGGACATCCACTAACAGAGGATGTGGTTATCCAGATTGATTAGCAAATAAGCCTTAAAAACACAAAGCACAGCTACCCCAATAGCTGTGCTTTTTTCCTGTCTTTACAAAACAAAATAGCCGACAATGAATTGCCGGCTATAATTGTTTATACAATTTTACAAAATATTTACAAAGCAAAGCCCATAAAGCTCAAGAAACCCAAAGACATCAGGCCAACCAATATAAAAGTGATACCCAAGCCACGCAAAGGTTTGGGAACGTCGGAATACTTCATTTTCTCACGGATAGCAGCCAATGCTACGATGGCCAACAACCAACCAATGCCTGAACCAAAACCATATACGGTAGCCTCTGCAAAGCTATAAGGTCGCCCCATCATAAACAATGCTCCACCCAAAATAGAGCAGTTCACCGCAATCAAAGGCAAGAAAATACCCAAAGCACCATAAAGCGCAGGAGAAAACTTTCCGACAGCCATTTCAGTCAGCTGTACAAAGGCAGAAATAACAGAAATAAAAACAATGAAGCTCAAGAAACTTAAATCAACCTCTTTGAATGAGGGGTTAATCCAAGCCAAAGCTCCTGGGTTCAATACATATTGCAAGAGCAACCAATTGAGTGGAATGGTAACGCCCAATACAAAAACGACAGCCATACCAAGCCCCAAAGCTGTTTTTACATTTTTAGAAACAGCCAGATAAGAACACATACCTAAGAAGTAGGCAAAAATCATATTGTCAACAAAAATTGACTTAATTCCAAGATTAACTAATCCTTCCATTGTATTATCAATTAAAGCTCAAAAAATTAATGACTTTCGGTGTAGCCGTTCAACGAACGTTGTATCCAAATAATAATACCTACTACGATACACGCTCCGGCAGGGAGCATCATCAAGCCATTGCCTTGGTATGAAAGACCCATAGCAGCAAACACTTTGTAACCAAATACAGAGCCGGAACCAAATAACTCTCTTACAAAAGCTACAGCCATCAAAATAAGCCCATATCCCAAGCCATTGCCAATACCATCTAAGAAAGAAGGCCAAGGCTTGTTGCCCATCGCGAAAGCTTCTAAGCGACCCATCACAATACAGTTGGTGATAATCAACCCAACAAATACAGAAAGTTGTTTCGATACATCATACACATAAGCCTTCAGAAACTGATCGACCAAAATTACCCACAACGCTACGATGGCAAGCTGAACGATGATTCGGATGCGTGATGGAATCGTATTTCTAATTAAAGAAATAATCAGATTAGAAAATGATGTAACAAATATCAAGGCAATGGCCATTACCAAAGCAGGTTTCATTTGTACTGTAACTGCCAAAGCAGAGCAAATGCCAAGTACTTGTACGGTGATAGGGTTGTTCCCGTCGAGTGGATCGATCAGAAGTCTTCTATTCTTTTTGGAAAATAACCCTTCAGATTTGGGTTTATCGACAATTAATTCTTTTTCTGCAACTTCGGCCATAAGGGTAGCAAAGGTTTAATGTACTAAATTGATTGATTGAAGAGCCTACTACTCATTCAAAGAGAGTTTTTTACTTTTGGTTTGTATAAAATTTTGATAACAAGCGAAATAATCTTTTAACATTGCATTCACACCTACACCGGTAATAGTAGCCCCTGACATACCATCCACTTTGTGTTTATCGGCGTTGTAATCACTGCCCTCGCCTTTCATCATCATGACAGATTTAAGTTCGTTACCGGCAAAGAGCTGTTTTTCTTTATATCTCTTCTGAATTTCGTCAGTTGCAATACGTGCCCCTAAGCCAGGGGTTTCCCCCTTATGGTCAAATTTAACTCCATAAATGGTATTTAAATCTTCCTTTAAGGAAACATACCCCCATATATCATTCCAGAGGCCGTAGCCATAAACAGGCAGTACATAATACTCTGTCTTGCTTTTATCTGTACTTAAAATTTCAAAAATGGGCAGTAAACGCTCTTCGGGCTTCTTTTTCCACTCTTTTGCAATATCCAAATCTTCGGGAACAATTTTCGAGCCTGTAGCATCTTTTTCAACCACTTCGCCTTTGAAATTGATAACATAAGAGCGTACTCGTTCTTTATAAATAGAAGCGGCTGCCTCACGGGTTGGCACCTCCATCACAGTTTGTAAGATGTTTTGCCGTTTTTCTAAGGCTATGTTGGCATCTTGCGCTGATTTAAGCCCAAGCGCTGCTGTTGCTAAGATTGCCCCACAAATCGCAGTAAGTGCGAAGGTGTAGAAAACTACGTATAAATTAGACTGTTGCATATTTCAATCGCTTTAATCTTCTTTTCTTGTTTGCATCAACCACATAAAAATCAATAAGAGGGGCAAAAATATTCATCAACAATACAGCCAGCATAATGCCCTCAGGGTAGGCCGGATTGAATACCCGAATCAGTACGGTCATCACACCAATCAAAAAGCCATAAATCCACTTGCCAGTTTCAGTTTGTGATGCCGTTACCGGATCAGTTGCCATAAAGACGATACCAAAAGCCAAGCCCCCCATCACCAAATGATAGTGCGCAGGTAAAGCCATAAATGGATTAACAGCCAAAGCATTTAATAATAGACCCATAAGATACGCACCGGCAAAACCGCTCACAATGATGCGCCAGCTACCAACACCAGTAATGATGAGAATGGCAGCACCAATCAAACACATCAAGGTGGAGGTTTCGCCTATAGAACCCATCACATTGCCTATGAATAGGTTTTCAAAAGAAAAAGTATTTCCAAAAGCAGCCACCACACTAGTAGAACCACCCGCTTTTGACGTTTCGGAGGCAATGGCTAGGGCAGTGGCGCCAGAATAACCTTCCACAGTCTTAGCACCACCAATATATGTCCAAACAGAGCCGGAAAGCTCGGTTGGATAGGCGAAATACAAGAAAGCACGAGCAGTCATTGCCACATTGAGGATGTTCATCCCTGTACCCCCAAATACTTCTTTGCCAATCACAACGGCAAAAGCAGTTCCTAAAGCCACTTGCCACAGGGGAACAGTTGGAGGCATCACCAAAGGAATAAGCATTCCGGTTACTAAATAGCCTTCGTTCACAGAGTGTTTCTTGATGATAGCAAAAGTAAATTCGATGGCTAAACCTACTCCATAAGCTACAATTACAATAGGCAATACGACTTTTGAACCAATTATCAACTTGGTTAACAAATCGCCTGACTGGCCTGTGTAAAGCAAATGCTGGTGGCCTACATTCCAAATTCCGAAAACCAAGCAAGGCAACATCGCGATGATGACCGTCATCATCATCCGCTTCAAATCGATGGCATCGCGTACTTGGGCACCCCTTACAGGAGCTGTATGGTTGGGGGCAAATGCGAACGTGTCGAAAGCTTCGAAGGCAGGATAGAATTTCTCTAATTTCCCTCCTTTTTCAAAAAGCTTTTTTTGTTGGTCTAAAATGTTTCTAAGAAACTTCATATTAAGATTTGTTCAATTCAAAAGTTAAATTAAGTGTAGAATCAAAAAGTTTGATACCTCTAACTCTATGCCTCTTGCAAAGCTTGTAATCCTTCGCGAATAATGGCTTGTACTTCCATCTTGGAGACATCGGCAAACTCACAAAGCGCAAAATCTTCTTCCAATACCTCGTAAATGCCTAAGGCTTCCATTTCTTCAAAATCGTTGGCCATAATGGCTTTCAACAAGAAAATGGGGTAAATATCCATAGGTACTAACTGCTCGAAAACACCCGTTTGCACAAAAGCGCGCTCTTCACCGTGTAAGTTGCTATCCAATACATATTCTTTTTTGGGCAAAATAGACGATAGAAGCCCAAAGGCATTGTGGAAGCTCAATTTTTTGGTGGTAGGCAGTATCCATCCCAAAAATTCGTGGTAATCACCTTCAGGAATCACGGTAACTTGGGTAGCGTGAAAACCTAAAAAGCCATCTTTGCCGATGCTTTCGCCGGTTAGCACATTGCCGGAAATGACACGCACGTGGTCGTTTTTCAAATTGTTGGCCAAAAGAGCTTCTACACTTGCTCCTGTAACCACCTGGGCATATTGTGGATCTTTCAACTCAGAACCACTTAGGGCAATGAGCTTTGTAGCATCATATTTACCGGTCAAGAACAACTTGCCAACTTGTTGAACCCCATAAGGGTTGATTGTCCAAATTGTTTCCCCTTTGTTGATGGGTGCAATGTGATGAATTTGTACGCCTACATTGCCGCTAGGGTGAGGGCCGCTAAATTCGTGTAAAGTAACTCCTGTGAGTTTTCTAAATACTGAGTCGGCAGGGGTTTGAGTAGCGATACTCAGATGAATTTTTCCATTGGTTAGTTTTTGCAAAATTTGAATACCTGCTTGTAGGTTTTCCAACTCTTGAGCAAAAACGAAGTTATAATCAGGAGCCAAAGGCGCAGAATCGTATGCCGAAATAAAAATATCGCGTGGCTCTACGGTTGGGTCAGCTACAATGCCAAAAGGCCGCTCAATGATATTAGGCCAAACACCACTCGCCAATAAATTATCTACTATGGTAGCACGGTCTAAGCCTGCTATGCCTGTGGCAGAAAATGAAGGGAATTGTACGTACTGGGTTTGGGCATCGGCCAAAATTTTGATGGCCAATGGTACGCGTTTTTCACCCCTTACCACCTCGACCACTTCGCCACTAACCGGCGAAGTAAATTTGACTTGAGGCATTTTTTTGTCGAAGAAAATGGGGCTACCTGCTTGGACAGTGTCGCCTACATTGACGACTACTTTAGGTCTTTGGATTCCGAAGAAATCGGTTGGTTTGAAGGCTACCAATTTCGCTGGGCTGTTTTCTAAGCGTTTAGATTGGGGCTTACCGGCTAATTTTATATCAAATCCTTTTCTCAGTTTAATTTTCATGGGGCATTTCAGGAAAAAATTTGCTGCAAAAATAGAATAATTTTCTAAAAGTGTTTACAAACATTGTCGAAGTTTAGCGATTAACCCTTGGTATTGTCAAAAGGTTTGCGTGTTTATCGAATTTACTACCGTAATGGTTTGCCTAACTTGGGTTTAAGAAAGCGTG
>DMHB01000295.1 GCA_003449595.1 Microscillaceae bacterium
TTAGAATACAATTAAGTACCAAATGTGTTATGTCTCTATCTGTTATTTTTTTGGATTTTAAATGTCTGACTAAATCTGTGTAAGCAGAACTATTTTCAATCTGCTGAGATAAAGATTTCAAATATTCGGCATTAGTTGATGGGGGGGGGGGTAAATGATAAAAAGGTAGCAATTAAAGATACCTGAAAGATTTTCTTTAAGTTTTTCATAAAATTACTGAATTTAAGATTGAACATTGTTTTACGAATATAATTGAATGATTTTGAAAAGCAAATTTTTTAATACTTTTTTATCTCTTATCATTGGGCTACTACCGGCTCGCCGAAGTACTCTACAAAATTATTTTTGGTTTCAATAAGTTTGAGCGCGTGCAACTGTACGTTGGCATAGGGGCGGAGTGCTTGTGCTAAAATCTTCCATATTTCAATCACGATGATTTCGCAACTGGGTATTTTACCCTGAAGAAAATCGACATCCAAATTCAGATTTTTATGGTCTAACCGCTCGATGACTTCTTGTCGGATGATGCGGCTAAGGCGCTTGAGGTCGATGACACAGCCGGTTTCGGGCAGGGGTTGTCCTTTGACGGTTACAATCAGCTCGAAGTTGTGCCCGTGCCAGTTGGGATTGGCACACACGCCAAAAGCCTCTTCGTTTTCGGCATCGGACCAAGCCGGGTTAAATAAACGGTGAGCAGCCTGGAAAGACTCTCTGCGACAAAGATATACCATATCTGACTGGAAGGGTTGCTTGTTGCAAAATTACGAAAAAGGCTTCGATCTCTTGCTATCCATTTTTTAGCTAACTTGCAAGCCGAAATAAAGCCCTAAATAATATGAAATTTGGTACGAAAGCCCTCCACGCAGGCATTGAGCCTGAGCCGATAACCGGTGCGATTATGACACCGATTTTTCAAACTTCTACCTATGTGCAAGAAGGGTTGGGCAAGCACAAAGGCTATGAATATGCCCGCACACAAAACCCTACCCGCACGGTGCTTGAAAAAAACTTAGCTGCCCTCGAAAACGGGCAATATGGCCTTTGCTTTGCCTCGGGTATGGCTGCCACCGACGCAGTAGGCAAGCTATTGAAAACCGGTGATGAAATCATTGCCTGCGATGATTTGTATGGCGGTACTTACCGTATTTTCACCAAAGTATTTGAATCCTTTGGCATCCACACCAAGTTTGTGTCGATGGAAGACCCCGCCAGCATCTCGGCGCATATTACGCCTCAAACCAAGTTGATCTGGGCAGAAACGCCTACCAACCCACTCCTCAACCTGATTGATATTGAAGCGGTTGCCAAAGTTGCCAAACAACACGGCGTAATGCTTTGTGTCGATAATACTTTTGCTTCGCCTTACCTGCAAAACCCTTTAGATTGGGGAGCAGATATTGTAATGCACTCAGCCACCAAATATTTGGGTGGGCACTCGGACGTAGTAATGGGTGCACTCATCACCAACCGAGAAGACTTGCACCAGCGTTTGGCCTTTATCCAAAATGCCTGTGGGGCTGTGCCAAGTCCTAACGATTGCTTTTTGGTTTTGCGAGGCATCAAGACATTGCACATCCGAATGGATCGCCACAGCGAAAACGGACGCGCCGTCGCCCAATACCTTAGCCAACACCCCAAAGTGGGCAAAGTATATTGGATTGGGCTTCCTACACATAAAAACCACGCCATAGCGCTGAAGCAAATGCGTAACTTTGGCGGAATGGTTTCTTTTACACTCAAAGAAGACACGATGCAAAATGCGCAGCGTGTTATGGAAAGTTTTGAAGTATTTGCCTTAGGGGAATCGTTGGGTGGGGTCGAGTCGCTTTGTACACATCCGGCCACGATGACACACGCCAGTATTCCGAAAGAACAACGCGAGAAAAATGGACTAAAAGATACGCTCATCCGCCTAAGCGTAGGCATTGAGGATGTAGAAGATTTGATAGCCGATTTGGCGCAAGCCATTGGCTGATTTGAACAGTTAGTGGGTTATCAAAGCCGTTTTGTAAACCAGCAAGGCGGCTTTTTTAAGTAGAGGGCAGTGGCTTGGGCAAAACCTCTAACAGTTCGTTCATTTCTCTGACAATACTATCCAATTCGAGGGCGGCCTCATTCAATTTCGCATCAATATCGATGCGCTCGTCGGTCTGCTTCTGCAAGTGAATAATGAGCAAAAGCCCTTGGATACGGGCAAGCGGTGCTCTTACTTTGTGGGCATTCATCCAAGCGTACTCTTCTAACCGCTTACTCGATTCTTCCAAAGCTTCAGTATAGTTTTCTAAAGCTTGATACAACTTATTGAGTTCTTGGTTGTTGGCAATAAGTTCTTCGTTCAATAGGTTTTTTTTGCGCAACTCGTGGTTGTAGAGATAAAAATATTTTTTGAACGAATAGGCCGTAAAAGCAATGAAAGTAAATGTAAATCCTACATAAAAAAGGTTGATGGCAAACGAATCATAAATATTAACCGGTATCAAATCGAAACCGAAATCGCCAAATAGATAAATCAAATAATCAATATAAAGTGCTACAAACCCCGCCAACATCAGCACGATGCCCCATCGAATCTGAATTACAAAAACAGCAATAACTGCTGTCATCAGATAAAAAGTAAGCGAAATGATATTGACCGCTTCTAATAGGCGAATCGAAAACAAATAAATACACTGAAAAGAGAAGGTTACAAGGATGAATATCTTGGCAGTGAGGCGGTAATTAATTTTAGCAAAAT
>DMHB01000339.1 GCA_003449595.1 Microscillaceae bacterium
TTTAAACCATTGTTCCGCTTCGTCATAATCGCGGGGCACTCCCTCGCCATTGGCATACAAATGGCCAATCTGAACTTGGGCATCTTCATATCCGGCCTCGGCAGCTTTGGTAAACCAGAATAACATTTGTTTCAAATCTTTGGGGGTGCCACGGCCATAGCGAAACATATTGCCCAAATTGAATTGGGCGGTTTCGTAATCATTCTGAGCTGCTTTCTTATACCACTCAAAAGCCTTTTTGTAATCTACACCCACACCTTCACCAATTTCATAGGCAACCCCCAAGGCATTTTGAGCTACTTCGTAGCCTTGTTCGGCTGCAGCCAAATAATATTTTACTGCTGTAGGCGAATCGGCAGCTACGCCCAGACCTTCTTCGTAACACTCGCCCAGATTATACAAAGCAATCGGATAGCCCACATTGGCCGCCTGAGTGTACCAATAAACAGCAGTATTATAGTTTTTTTCGATGCCATCGCCATTGCGATACATTTCACCCAGAGAGTTTTGCGCCAAGAAATGGCCAGCTTCTGCGGCCTTATTCATCCAAATGATAGCCTCTTGGATGTTTTTGGGGCATCCTTGCCCTCGATGCAACATTCGTCCTAAATTGGTCATGGCTTCGGTGTCGCCTTCATTAGCTAACTGCTTGAGTACCGAAGCACTTTCTTGGAAAAGTTGAGAAGCTTTGGCCTTATCGACCTCCACACCAAACCCTGCATTGTAGCATTGCCCCAAGCGATAGTCAGCCATTTTATAACCTCTTTGCGAGGCTTTGGCAAAGCTTTGAATGGCTTGAGAATAATTACGAGGCTTGCCCCATCCATAATAATGAAGCAAACCCAAAAAATAAGTACCTTCGCCTTCGCCAAACTTGTCGGCCTTCTCAAAAAAAAGCTCAGCCTCGGCAAATTTACGTTGCCCCAAAAGTGCCCTGCCCTGTTTCAAATAGCTTTTGGCATCGTCTTGTGCTAAAGAAAGAATCGGTATAAACCCATTCAAGCTTATAAACAAAATCAATTGAATTGCATTTTTTTTCAAAAACATAACATCAGCTAAGGAGAGGTTTTGGCTTTATCGAGCCTTATTGGGTAATGCAAAATAACTGAATATAGCTCATAAAACGAAAATTGACGTGATTATGCGTTTTCATTAGCTTCACGTCAATCCTTTATACTTTCAGAGAACAACTTTTGTTTAAAATAATTACTTCATTGGTATTATTTCAAAACCTTGGAGGTTTTTTGTTCCTCTTGGCTGCTGGGCGATTGATTTTGTAATGCAGCCTCAGTTTCTTTGAGGATCTTATCACTCATCTTTTTTAGTTGCCTAAACAACAAATAAGGCGATAAACGTTTGAGCCACCACATCACTTTGGTTTGGAAAGGAAGCAAAATATAAAGCTTGCCTTTGCCGGCCATTTTTAGGGTTTGCTGGGCTACTTGTTCGGCGGTGATGGTGGCTTGTTCCATCATTTTATGGGCTTGGATTCTGACAGCATCACCGCCTCGGGCGTGTTGAACGATGTTGGTCTTGAAAAACCAAGGTTGGATTACAGAAACCTGTATATTAAAATCGGAAAGTTCGGTGTAGAGTGTTTCTGAAATTGAAACTACGGCGGCCTTGGTCATATTATAGGTGGACATACCCGGCCCTGAGGCAATGGCTGCCGCACTGGCTGTGCTGATGATATGTCCTGATTTTTGGGCTTTCATTACCGGGATGAATAAGTGGCAGCCATAAATGACACCCATTTGGTTGATGCCAATCATCCATTCCCAGTTGTCTAAGCTATATTCTTCAAACATAGCCCCATCGCCCACGCCAGCATTGTTGAATAGGAGATCGATGCCGCCTGCATCGGCCAAAAACTGCCGACTTACTTGCGTGTATGCCTCTCTATCGGCTACATTCAACTGGTAGGTAAATGCCTTGCCACCTAAGATTTTTATTTCTTCGCTTACTTTTTCTAAGCGCTGTAAGTCTATATCGGCCAAACCTATGGTCCATCCATCGCGGGCTAATTCAAGAGCCAAGGCGCGCCCCAAGCCCGAACCCCCACCTGTAATAAAAGCCCTTTGCTGTGGGTGTTTTTTCGAGAGTAGATAGTTGTTAGTAGTTTCCATGGTGTTTGTAGTATTTAAGTGCTATGATGTATAAATACAGTTGTTTGAAGGGTTAGCAAGTTTCGTCTTCGTGGCAATGATGGCAGTGGTGCGTTCCTGCTGCTTTTTCAAAACACTCTTTCCCTTCCTGATAAGCATAATAAATTAGCCCCAAGGTGCCGATTGCATCAATGTAATAGAAACGAAAAAGTTCATACAAGCCACTGGAAACCAACAGAATAATAGACATGTACACGCAAATAATAGCACAGCGCGCATCGGCCACCAATGGCGCAGATTGGAGTTGTTTGCCTAAATAAATTTTTGAATAAATCACAAACAACATAACGCCGATCGAAATACTTGAAATAACGATGCCCCAAAAGGTAGTCTTTGGTGATTGTTGGCTTATCAAACTTTGGATAGCCATAGCAGCCAATACGATACAAAGTCCATAAAAGGCATATCCGGTTACCCGAAGGGCTGTAACTTCGGCAGCAGGGCGGTGGCTATCGGGCTGTGTTTGGATACGACGCACCATCAGTAAAACACCAGCGGCAGAAATCAATTCAATGAAACTGTCTAAGCCAAAGCCAAAAAGGGTGATGGCATCGTCTTCAGCTCCCAAAATGGTAGCCAATAAACCTTCTGCCAAGTTGTAGAGAATGGTGAAGATGCTCAAATAATAGGCCCAACGCCAAAGTTGACGCGCTTGAGGATGGCTTTGTATAGGATGTGTAAGTTCCATATTAAGAGAATTAGCGTAAGCAAATATCTTTATAGGCGCAATATTGACATATTTCAACTTGAGAAGTTTTCTCAAAAGGCTGACTTGGGTCAAGCAAGTTAGTAATTATTTGGCTCAAGTAGGTTTCTGAAAGTTGGATAAATGCTTGTAGTGCCTCTTGTTCGGTATGGTTTTGCCCGATTACCTGATCCGTGTTCAATTCCATCAGTTTTTCTTCGGTGTGCCTCAGTGCGTAAATGCCCGAGCAAAGTTTTTCTTCTTGGCTTAACGTATGTTTTCCAAAGTGCAGTGTGCGTTTTTCGGCGAGTTGTTTGGCTAAAATATACTTATAAATCCACAACTGCCTGATTTTATCAGCATCGGGGTCTGTAGTAAATTGTGGTTCGGCGGGGTCTTTCATTTGAATAAATTTAGGCTCCATAGCGCCGGTTTTATAATCGATGATGCGGATTTTACCCCCAATTTTATCGATGCGATCCATAATTCCTACTACCCTGACCGATAAAACATCGCCTTGAGCGGTAGTATAAGGCATCGTTACAGAAAGTTGCGGTTTGAAAGGACGCTCATTTTCGGTGCTTTCTTGGTTTTCCAAAACAATGATTTCGAAGGGGCTGCCTTCTGTCTCAATTTCTTGGATTTGAGCTTCTAAAAAGCGCTTCACAAAAGCAATGGCTACTTCTTTGGTGATGTAGTTTTCGCCGGTTATGCTGTAATTGGCATATTCGTTTTTTTTCAAGTTTTCAATAACCGTATCTTCTACAATTTCAAGCTCTTGGCGGAGGTTTTCGATGCCCACCTGCCCATTTTTCTCTGCTTGTCTCCTAAATATGTCTTCAAGAATCTGGTGCAATAGGGTGCCAAACTTGTCAGCACCTAAATCTTCGTTGGCTTTGCGGGTGTCTTTGAGCTGGGCTATTTGGCTGAAGTAATACTTGATCGAGCAGCTTACAAAGGTGTTGAGCACTGCTGGCGCGATGCCTTGCGAGAGTTGCTGCTGTATTTTTTGCAAAATGGTTGGGTTCTTATCGATTTTTAGTTCGATAGGAAGCTTATATTGGGGCTGCTGAAAAGAGGCAATCCAGTTTTTAAGTTTGATTTGCGGATTGCGGTGTACCCAATCGTTTTCCACTTGCAATAGAAACCTGCTTTTTTCATCAGCGCCGTAGGTGTCGGAAGGGGCAATATGAACCAATGCAATGCGTTTGGCGCGCTGCATCAGTCTGTAAAAATGGTAACTTGTAACTGCATCTTGTTCGGTATAGGTAGGCAAGCCAAACCCTCGGGCAATATCGAGCGGGATGAATGAATTGTACTTTTTATTTTTGGGCAGGGTGTTTTCGTTGGCCGATAGCACAATCACATTGTCAAAATCCAAAGCGCGGGTTTCTAACAAGCCCATTATTTGCAAAGCACTTTCTTTCTCGCCTTCCAGTTCGATGGTTTCATTTCGAAAAGCTTGGTAGAGAAACGTCTTGAAGCTGCGGATACTGATTTCTTTGTAAAGTGCTTTGTTTGTTTTTTTAAGTTGAAGATAAGTTGCCTTGAAATCTGCCACAATCTTCTGAAACTCATTGAAATAGCCCTGCTCCAAGGTGTCAGGCTCGGGCCTGAGTTGGGCTATCATTTGTTCAAAGAAATGAACTACTTGCTCGGTGTTGCCCCATTTTTCAAACAATAACTCAAAAATTGGCACAAATGCTTCTGCTGTTTGCAGATAATAGGCAAACTGTTCGGGCGATGTATGTTCTTGAAACTCAGCCAAATGGCATACTTGCAGAATATCTTCTAAGCTTAGATAAAACAAGTTGTGTCGGTTGATAAACTGCACCAAGGCTTGCAAATAAGCTGTTTGCGGAATATATGCCTGCATTTGGGTCTGCTCGAAATAAACCAAAAAAGGATGCGAAAACAAGCGGATTATGTGCCGATAGTTAAATTTAACAGACCATTTGCCTGCCTCCGATTTGTAGTTTTTGGTTTCTTGCTTCAAATCAAACACCAAATTGATGAAATTGAAAGTCGAAGAGTTCCGTATCGAAACCCCCATGGTGATATTCAATCCCTCGAAAAGAGGATCGAAAGCGTGCAAAACCGAAATGAGTAAGTTTTCGTCGGGCAAGACGACCACCGTTTTTTGCTCACTCAATAGCTCTGGCGTTTCTTGCATCCAGGTTTTGAGTACGTGGTTGGCTACCCTTCCTTGCTGGCTGGCATTTACTACTTGAATAATTTGCAAATCTTTGGCCTCGGTGGCCAAGGCATCGCTCTCAAAACGCCATTGCTCGCTTGCCCAGGTCTTTTTATATTTTTCTAAAAATAGCCCTGCTTTATTTTCGGTGGGGTCTTGAAAATAATAACTATCACTATCCCAAAAGGTGGTCATTTTTTGTTTTTTGACCAATTGCTGAAAAATTGTTTCTTCGGCTTTGCTGAGTGCATTGAAGCCAATAGCCACAAAATGATCGTATTGAGGATGATTCAACAGCAAAGTGCCCATGTTTTCGGCCAACGAACGGTACAACATCCCCGGATAGGCTTGTTCTTTCTCAAGTAGCTTTTGCTTGAATCCGAAATAGGTTTTTTCTAAGTTATCCCAAAGTTGGAAGTACTGCATTACTTTTTCTGTACGCTTGCCCCATTGCTCTAAGCGCTTAACGTCTTGCAAATTGGAAAACAATTGGTGTGCATCGATCAAATTTCTGTCGATGTGGTCGAGGTCTTTCAACAAGATATATCCCCAAACTGAAAACTTATCTAAAGTAACACGCGGATCGATTTGCTGAAAAACTTCATACAACTGCAAGAGCAAGGTGATAGACCCAGTATAGGTTTTTTGCTGCACCCAAGGCACAAAATCGTCGATGGCAAAACAAGTAGGCAATGGGGTGGCAAGCCTTTGGCGCAAATACTGTTGCATCACAAAAGTACTGCGGCGATTGGGCAGCAAAATACAAATGCGAGCCAACTGATTTGGCTCAAAAGATGCCAATAAAGCATTGCAGGATTGTTCAAGAAAAGAAGATTGCATAGCCACCGTAATTAACCTAAAAAAGTCAACAATTCAAATTGTGCTTATGCAACCTCGGGGGTTTGGTTGCTGATAAACCAAAGAATGGCTTCGTCTTCTTCTTCAAAATAAGCGACACCGTGCTCGGGCAAGTCTTCCATAAACTTGCTCACTTCTTCGCTGGTTTGTTCGGCAGATAGGTTTTCAATAAATCCAAGGGGCATCACATAGCCCACACGCAACACAGAGGTTTTGAATAATTCGGGCATTATTACTTCGCCAACCCAAGCTTGCAACGTTAAATTGACCACAAATTTCATTTCCTTGAGATTGAGCAGCAAGTTAACCACCGGGTGGTCAATTAGAAATTGCACAATTTTCCACTGGGTTTCTTTAAAAGTTTCGTTGTCTAAATGTTCAGATTTTTCATTTACTCTGACAATCAGTGTCTTTTTTTCGGGCAAATATTCAAATGTTTGCACATCCATTGCGTCCATCTACTGCTCTGCTTTGTGTTAAAGAATTGCTTATTATTAATTTTCTGCGTTGCTCACTTTTTCCGATTAGGCTATGTTTTTTCCCATTAGTAAGTTAAAATTAAAAAAAGTCGGCGAAAAAGTATTGGTTTTCGATCCCATCCGGAAAAAATATGTTCTACTAACCCCCGAGGAGTGGGTTCGGCAGCAATGCATTCAGTGGCTTATTTTCCAAAAAGGATATAGCCCTCAATGGATGCAAATCGAGCGGGGTTTACAATACGGTACAAAACTTAACCGCTCCGACATATTGGTGATGAATACCGAAGGCAAACCGCAACTATTGGTAGAATGTAAGGCGGCCTATGTTGCCCTGAGCCAAGAGACAGTAGAGCAGCTTTGCAGGTATAACCACATCATTGGGGCAAAGTACATTATGCTTACCAACGGACTGGAAGCCCAAGCGTATGTTTGGGATGAAGCAGCACAAATGTATCAAGCCTTGGACGAACTGCCAGCTTTTGGCTGAAACACTGCTTTATACAGGCCGCCACTGTTCCAAATGGTAGGCACTATCCCAAAACCAATACTCTAAATGCGCCCCGTGGCGATAGGCTTGCTGCATGGCTTGGTGTTGTGTATCGGTGGCCGCTTCAGCCATTTGGTTCGCCAAAGCAAGGGCTTTGTCCACCACCAAGCTATAGGCTTTGCCAGCATAAGTATCAATCCACTCTTGGTATGGGTTATGTTGGTTTTGGTGGTTTGCCAAAATAAAATTGCCCACTTCTCGGTAAATCCAAAAACAAGGCAACAAGGCCGCCATTCCAACTTCCAAGGGGGCTAAGGCACAAGTGGACAATAAAAAGTGGGTATAGGCGAAGCAAGCAGGTGTTTTCTGGGTGTTGGCTTGTGCCGAAATAGAAAACTTGGCAAAGTAAGACTCGTGCAGGGCGCGCTCTACAATGATAGCTCCTTGTGCAAATTCAAGAAAATCTACAATTTGCTGCGAATCAGTCGAACGAGCCGCCATCAGCGCCAAAGCTTTGGCAAAGTCGGCCAAATAAAGCGCATCTTGGGCTATGTAATGCTTGAATTTTTCGAGAGGCAGCGTTCCTTGAGCCAATTCTTGGTTGAAAGGGTGGTGCAAGGTAGTCTGGTAAAGCCCTTCGTTTTGCTGCCAAAGTTGTTGGGTAAATTGCATAGCTCGTTTATTTTCGGATTGGGGTTGGTTTATACGTCATAAAAATAAATAGCCACTCCGGGCAACCGTTGCCTGATGCGCTCTTGCGAAGCTTCATTGGGCAGATCGTCGTGAAAAACTACTTTTTTTAAATGGGGCAAATTAGCCAAAATGGGTATTACTTTTTCATAATTAACACCATAGCCTATGTACAGCACTTGTAATTGCTGCAAACGAATAAATTCCAAAGGCAACTGCTGTATTTGGTTGTAATGGAGGGCTAAATACTGCAAATTGATACACTTGAGGATTTTGGATGGCACTTTGCGCAAGCGCTGAAAACTGACATCTAATTTGACCACAGCAGACAAGTCGATCTGCTTTGATTTTAAATCAAGAGCAGCCGGCAAACTATCTAAAACAGCCAAGGACAGCAACGTGTCTTGCGCCATTACTCTTTTTTGAAAAGAAAATAAACACACCAAGCACACTGCTGACCAATAAAACTGTTTCATTAGCACTTACTTTTCAACAAAAATATAATTCTGCTTCGTGATGGCTGTAGCATAGAAAAAACCTACTGCTTTACGTCCATTTGGGTTTGTGTTGCTGATATTAGTAGGCACATTGCTGATTGGGTTTGAAAATATGCCTCCGTTGGTTGTTTGCTGTCGCAGAATCTGAAAATACCGCAACGCCGCCGAGTCTAACGATTGAATTTCGGCTGTAACCACATCGCCAATGGCATAAGCATTCGGCTCGCCTTGGAAAGGGTTAAAGCTGTTGCGAATAGGCGGAATAAACAATAGTCCATCGGTGTTTTCGTCGTCCCAAGCTTGAATATTGGTGGGCTTGTTGAACAAAACGCCATTGCGAAATACTCTGAAACGATAATTATCGCCTACGCCGGGCAAATCTCTCGCCCAAAACAGTAAATAGTATCCTTCAGGGCTTCCCAATCTTGCCTTTCGAAATTCTTGCGTCAATGAATCGATAGGCGGCACTCGCTTTAAATTGCTGTTGGCTTGGTAGGTTTCGCCTTGCAATTGAATGGTGAGGAAATAAGTGCGACCAATTTGCCCGCGCATATTGAAATTTGCATAGGTGCCCGGCTCGGTGGCCAATTCCGTAAAGTTAAAAGTATTGCCCGCGTTATCGCGCACCTGCACCACCGCCCCACGGATGGGAGGCGTGGGCGTATTGTCAAAATAAGCAGCAGTCGTAGTAAGGCGAATGCGTTGGGTGTCGCTGTGGTTGGTTACCATTCCATCGACCACCACCTGCGGGGCACCGGTATCCAACTTTACATCCACTGGTCGCTGGCAAGCTGCAAAAATGCTCAAAAAAAGCAATGCGATGCATGTACTGTAAACAAAATGTCTGTATTGCATAGGAGGAGTGTAGTTTAAAATTTGAAGTTATAAGTAACTGCCGGAATAGGAAACCCTACCACCACAAGCTTTACAGCTTCGGTAATGTTGGGGTTGTCGGGATTTTGCTGGAAAAACACTGAAAACGGATTGGCCTGCCCATACACATTGTAAATAGAGAAAACCCAGCTACTCTGCCAACGGCGTTGGTCGTTCTTTTTGCCTTGCAAAGTAGCAGCAAAATCTAAACGATGATACACAGGCACTCTGAAATTATTGCGGTCATTATTGATATTGTTGCCCACTACTACACCTTGAAACTCGAAACGGTTAGTAGGGAAAGTGGCAGGTGTGCCGGTAGCAAAAACAAAGTTAGCTGACAAGCTCAGTCGTTTGCTCACATCATACAATCCTACCAAATACAGGTTGTGGGTTCGGTCGAAACGGGTCGGATACCAACGGTTGTTGTTAATACCATCGACTTGTATTTCGGTACGCGCCAACGTATAGCTAACCCATCCATTAAATTTGCCGGTGCGTTTTTTCAAAAATACCTCCAAGCCATAAGCGCGGCCTTGTCCACGCAACAAATCGCCTTCTAAGTTTCTATTGAGTAACAAATCTGCTCCGTCGATATAATCAATTTGGTTTTGGATGGCTTTGTAATAAGTTTCTACTGAAAACTCGAACATACTATTCTTGCCAAAATTCCAAAAATACCCTAAGGCTACTTGATCGGCCAATTGCGGCAAAATATTATTGGTACTGGGTGTCCATACATCTAAAGGCACCGAAGCGGTTGTGTTAGAAATCAAGTGAATATACTGCGCCATTCGGTTGTAGCTCAGTTTCAATGAAGAATTATCGTTGAGCGAATATTTTGCCGAAAAGCGTGGTTCAAAATTGTAGTATTGTTGTATGTTTTGCCACATACCAAAATTGGTGCGGCTGACCACTGGTCTGCGTTCGCCAGCAGGCACATTGCCGTAGTTCACCGCTTCGCCCGACCCCAAATAGTTGAACAAAGAAAACCGCAAGCCATAATTCAAAGTCAATCGGTTGCCTATGGTTTGTTCGTTGCCTACATACACAGCCGATTCTAAGGCATATTTATCCGGCAAAATGATGTTGTTGCCTACGCCCCCACTAATAAAACTTGCCCTGCCCGGCTGAAATTGGTATAAAATGACCTGCCCACCAAAACTTAGCGTATTGCGCGGGTTGACAAACCAAGTAAAATCAGGCTTGATGCTGTAATTTACAATATTGGAGCGCCAGTTAAACCCGCTTTGCCCATTTCGGTTGTTGGTGCCCAATCGGTAATCGTAGTTGCTATAAAAGGCAGTGAGGTTTAAAAACAACTTGCTGCTAAACAAGTGATTCCACCGCAAACTGGCAGTCGTGTTGCCCCAGTTAAACCCAAAATTGCCAAAGCCTAAGTTATCCCTTCCAAAATAGCCCGACAGAAATAACTTGTTTTTGTCGTTGATAGTCCAATTGAGTTTGGCAGTCAAATCATAAAAAGATACTGCGCTGTTGCGAATGTCTTGGTTAGGGATGAAAGGGAAAAAAGCATCGATATACGAGCGTCTGCCAGCCAACAAAAAGGAAGCTTTGTCTTTTTTGATAGGCGCTTCGAGGGTTAACCGGCTAAAAATAAGCCCTACCCCTCCTTGCATCTCAAAGCGTTTGCTGTTGCCATCGCGCAAGCGCACATCCAACAAAGAAGACAACCTACCGCCATACTGCGCCGGAATACCGCCTTTGACCAATTTAACATCTTTGACCGCGTCGGGGTTGAAAATAGAGAAAAAACCCAAGGCGTGCGCCGAGTTATAAACAGGGGCTTCGTCGAGCAACACCAGGTTTTGGTC
>DMHB01000187.1 GCA_003449595.1 Microscillaceae bacterium
GCTCTTCCGATCTTCAAATCAATAATTCTATATGGCTCGTTTACTGATAGCATTGATTTTTTTGTGTGTTTCCACAATGGCAAACCCCCTTGTGGCGCAGACCAACAAAAAAGATTATTTAATCACCATTTCTACTGCTTATGGCGATATGAAATTAGTCTTGTTTGATCAAACGCCTTTGCACAAAGCCAATTTCTTGAAGTTGGTACAAGAGGGTTTTTATGACGAGGTGTTGTTTCACCGAGTTATCCAAAGCTTTATGATTCAAGGTGGCGATCCTGAATCGCGCAATGCCCCATTGGGCACGGCCTTGGGCAATGGAACAACCGGCTATACAGTACCGGCAGAATTTCACCCCGATTTGTTTCACAAAAAAGGCGTATTGGCGGCAGCCCGCAAAGGCGATGATGTAAATCCTAACCGCGAGTCGAGTGGTTGCCAGTTTTACATTGTACAGGGCAAAGTGTTCGACGAGGCCACGCTAACACAAGTAGAAGAAACCCGTTTGAAACGAAAATTGCCCGAGGCGCATCGCGAGGTTTACAAAACTTTGGGCGGAGCGCCACACTTAGATCAGGCTTATACTGTTTTTGGAGAGCTGCTGTCGGGTTTTGAAGTAATCGATGCCATAGCGGCTATGCCTGTCGATGAACGCAACCGACCTTTGGCCAATATTGCGATGAAAATCACCGTAGAGAAAACCACCAAATCGAAAATTACAAAAGCGTATAACTACAATTTCTTGCCTTAAATCAAACTTTTATTTTTATGGGTATATTCGATTGGTTTCGCAAAACACCACCGGTGAACTACCACCGCGACAATGACCTTTGTTGGATTTCGGAAGAAATGAAATTTAAAAAAATTGTCAGTTTTGTTCAACTTGCCCAAGAGCAGGGCAAGCGCGTGTATGTAGTTTGCCAATTTGAAGAGGCATTTTTACAACTAAAGCAAATTTTTGAGCAAATTCCCATCATTTTTGCCCATAGTTTGCAAGCCGAGCCTGAGCCACGCCAAACTTTGATTTACTTGGCGTATGCCGATAAACTCTTGCAAGGTAAATCGCTGCCTATTAACCCCGCCGATTTTATGCTCATCACTGAGCACCATCCGTGGCTTGCACAAGACCAAACCTTACTTGCTTGGATTGATGCTTATGCGCCCGGGGTTTGGGTGCAGTTTTATGCAGGTTTAGACGAGCCACTGTTTTCGCTTTTCAACGGCGAACGCCTACAAACCTTGATGAAACAAATGGGATTGGTAGAAGACGAGTCGATAAGTCATTCGTTTATCGACAGTGCCATTGCCAATGCGCAAAAGAAGATTGCTCAAAAATTATCCACTAAAACACCCACACAAGCTGTGTCGGCGCAAAAGTGGATAGAAAAGAATTTGAATTCCTAAACAGAAAAACTTGTAATGTAGGGGTTATTTTTTCAGCAACTGCCTCAAGTTATCAATGTGGACTTTCATTTCTCTTTTTTCGAGAATATAGTCGTTGATACACTCTAAAGCGTGTAAGACAGTGGTGTGGTCTCTGCCCCCAAAATGATACCCGATGGCTTTGAGGGTAAATCCTGTCAATTCTTTAGCGAAATACATCGCTACTTGGCGCGCCAATACAATCTCTTTGGTGCGTGTTTTCGACTTCATTTCCTCGATGGTAACATTGAAATAGTCGCTCACATTTTTCTGTATTTCGTCGATGCTAATTTCTTTGTTGTCGCTGGCTTGTACGGTTTGTTGTACCACTTTTTTGGCCAATGACAAATTAATATTTCCCTGATAAAGCCAGGCTTGGGCAATTAAGTTGTTGATAGCGCCTTCCAATTCGCGTACATTGCTGTCGATGGCGTGGGCAATGTATTCGGTTACTTCGTCGGTGAGGACAATGTTCTCGCCTTGGGTTTTTTGCTGAATGATGGCCATTCGTGTTTCTAAATCCGGCTGTTTGAGGTCGGCGGTAAGTCCCCATTTGAAACGAGAAACCAAACGCTCTTCCAAGCCTTGCAGTTCTTTGGGCGGACAGTCGCTCGTCATCACAATTTGTTTGCCCGACTGGTGCAGGTGGTTGAAGATGTGGAAAAAAACCTCTTGAGTTCTGTCTTTATTGGCCAAAAATTGCACATCATCGATGATTAGAATATCTACTTTGGTGTAGATGTTCATAAATCGTTGCAAGTCGTTGTTTTTCAATGACTCGATGAAGTGGGTTGTAAATTTTTCGGAGGGAACGTAAAGTACTTGCTTGTTTTGGTTATTACTGACAATATGGTTGCCGATGGCCTGCACCAAGTGGGTTTTGCCGAACCCTGTGCTTCCATAAAGCATCAAAGGATTGAAAGACGACACCCCGGGCCGTTGAGCCACAGCCAAGGCAGTAGCGCGGGCAAAACGATTGCAATCGCCTTCAATAAAAGTATCAAAATTGTAGCGGCTATTGAGTTGTACCCCAAAATTGTATAAGTTAACAGGTGCTGTTTGGCCTGTTTGGTTTTGACCATTTTGCTGGACAATAGAACCATTGTTTTGCCCGTTGCCACCTGTTTTTTGCTGCTGGTATGGGTAGCCGATGGTTTCGGGAGTAGATTCTTCTTGATCGGCCAAAAATGTATATTTCAAACCGCCGTTGGTGCCAATGGCTATGTCGATGGCTTGACGCAACAAATGCACATAGTGCTCTTCTAACCATTCAAAGAAAAACTGATTGGGTACTTGGATAGTAAGCACATCGCTGACCAAAGAAACGGGTCGGATTGGCTCAAACCAAGTCTGAAAAGTCTGATCGGTGATATTGCTTCGAATCACTTTGAGGCAGTTTTCCCAAATAGCATAGCAGTCTTTGCTTTCAGAAGTATGAAGGTTGGATGTAGTGGAC
>DMHB01000071.1:0-12881 GCA_003449595.1 Microscillaceae bacterium
TATGTGAAGCCAAGTTGGCCGTTACAAAAACTGCTGCAATAAACACGATGATAGGACTGAGCATATTGGCATAATACGGAATAAAATTCAGGTAATATTCTTGGAAAATTTGCCACGCACTGATCTTCATCCGGTTGAAATCTTCGATTTTTTCGGTCATATCTATCACAATCAGCACCGCCACCAAAATGCACACCGTAAAAAGGAAGGTTTTTAAATACCGCCTAAAAATGTATAAATCTAATATTTTGAACATCGCAAATAAGATTAAAGGCGCTGCATCAACTGCTCGACCATCGTTTTCTTCCAAGCTCCAAAATCACCTTGTTGAATGTGCAGCCGCGCTTGTTTGACCAACCAAAGATACAAACTCAGGTTTTGAAGTGTGGCAATTTGCAGCCCTAATATTTCCTGACTGACTATCAAATGGCGCAAATAGCCCTTGCTATACGTCTGACTGGCATAAGAAGCCAGCCCGGGGTCGAGCGGCGAGGTGTCTGTTTTCCACTTTTCATTCTTGATATTGATGATGCCTTGCGTAGTAAACAGCATTCCGTTTCTGCCATTGCGCGTAGGCATCACACAATCGAACATATC
Organism: Microscillaceae bacterium; assembly: GCA_003449595.1. GTDB lineage: Bacteria > Bacteroidota > Bacteroidia > Cytophagales > Microscillaceae > UBA8158. Next base: position 598 of record DMHB01000071.1, read on the forward strand.
GACTCCCAAGGCAATGGCTTCCAAAATATTGGCGGGTGTTCCTACGCCCATCAAATAGCGTGGCCGGTCGGTAGGTAAAAACTGGCAAACCCACTCAGTCATTTCATACATTAGCTCGGCTGGTTCGCCCACCGAAAGCCCGCCAATGGCATTGCCTGCGCAATTTTGCTCGGCTACAAACTGAGCCGATGCTTGGCGCAAATCCTTGTAGGTGCCGCCTTGCACAATCGGGAAAAGCCATTGTTGGTAGCCATAGCGGGGTGGGCTTTGCGCAAAATGGGTCAAACATCGCTTGAGCCAGCGGTGGGTGAGGTGCATCGATTTTTCAACATAGCCATATTCAGCCGGAAAGGGCGGGCATTCATCAAAGGCCATCACAATATCGGCACCAATGCTGCGCTGAATGTCCATCACGCGTTCGGGGGTAAAAGTATGGCGCGACCCATCAATATGCGACTGAAATACAACGCCTTCTTCGGTAATTTTGCGTCGTCCGGCCAACGAATATACTTGATAGCCACCGCTATCGGTCAGTATGGGTTTGTTCCACTGGTTGAACCGATGCAACCCACCGAATTTTTCCAGCACAGGCAAACCCGGGCGCAGGTAAAGGTGGTAGGTATTGCCCAAAATAATCTGTGCTTCTATGTCTTGTGCCAGCTCGCGTGGATGAACCGCTTTTACCGAGCCAACAGTGCCCACAGGCATAAAAATAGGCGTTTCGATGATGCCGTGGTCGATCGTAATTTGCCCTGCGCGGGCAGCGGTTTGGGTATCTTGGGCTTTGAGTTCAAAAAACATATTGAGGGGCTTAGAAAACGAATTTGCAAATATACAAGCCCCTATTCATAAGTAGCCGCCTTAGGCAGAAGCAATCGCAGCTACACTCACGGTTTTGGCCTGGGCTTGCAGCAGGGCTTGAATGCCTTCAGACAAAGTAGCCCCGGTGGTTACCACATCATCGACCAATAAAATATTTTTTTCGGCAATTTGCGCAGCCTCCGTTATTTCAAAAATTGACGCTACATTGAGCCATCGCTCCAAGCGGCTTTTGCGTGTTTGGGTGGCGGTCGCTTTCACACGTTGCATACAATCATCCCGCCAAGGGATTTGCAAACTATCGGACAAACCCTGTGCAAAGGCGCTGCTTTGGTTATAGCCCCGTTGTTTTAGTTTCGAGGCGTGCAACGGAATCGGTAAAATCAAATCAAAATGGGCATCAAAATTTGCTTGGCGTAAGGTCTCGCCAAACCATTGCCCCATTGTCGTGGCCAAAGTAGCATTGCCCTGATACTTGAGGTGATGCAAAATTTGTTGACTGCGCCCCTTTTTTACAAAATACAAAAAGGCTGCGGCGTATCGGATGGGGACAAGGGCAGCAATTTTCTTGTAGAAAGTATTTTCTTGCGTCAAATGGTGGTCGGTATAGGGCAAGTGTAACCTGCAAGCCGTACAAATTTCGATTTCGCTGCGCAACAAGGCACTGTGGCAGCCAAGGCAAAAATGAGGGAACGACATTGCCCAAAGGTCGTTCCAAAGGGTTTGTAGGGGTTTGGTCGTAGGCATCGTTTTTCTTAATTTAGCAAACCTTTCAAATGGCTTAATGATGCAAAAAAAATCAGTACTCTTGTTGGATAATGCGCAAATTGAACAAAAAATCATCCGCATTACTTACCAAATTTTAGAAGAAAACTTCTCGGCAACCGAAATTGTTTTTGCGGGGATTACCGGCAGTGGTTATGCGCTGGCGCGCCGGTTGCAAGCTGCTTGGCAAACCATCAGTCCAATACCTGCCCATCTTATCGAAGTTCATTTAGCCAAAAGTGAGCCGCTTTGCCAACCGGTGCAGCTGAGTGTAGATTCAAACATATTGGCCAACAAAACAGTCATTTTGATCGATGATGTGCTCAACACAGGGAAAACATTGTTTTATGCCCTAAAACCTTTGATGGAAATACCCCTCCAAAAAATCCAAACCGTAGTACTGATAAACCGCAACCTGGCTACTTATCCCATTGCGGCCAATTATGTGGGCTATGCCTTGGCAACCACCCTGAACGACTACATCCGTGTCAGTTTGGCAGAAGACCCGGCACAAGCTGAAACAACAGGGGTTTTTATTGCATAATTCAAATATTTACAGCCTGTTGGGTTACCTTTGCCCTTTCGGGGAATACAATGAAAAAATCTGAGAAAGGCTACTATGCTGCAAGCCCACAAACATAAATGGCTATCAGAAGCCGCCTTGCAAACAGCTTTGCAACAAGGGCAGGCAGACGCTTTGCGCTATGTTTATCAACAATATTACGGCTCTATTGCCTTTTTTGTAATCAACAACCAAGGCAGCGAAGCCGAAGCCAAGGACGTGTTTCAAGAAAGTATGATCGTACTGCTGGAAAATTTACAAAAGCCCGATTTTTCCTTGCAATGCAGCCTCAAAACCTTTCTGTACTCGATAACACGCCGCAAATGGCTCAAAAAATTGGTGCGCAACAAGCCGATTTTAGGCAAAATTGAAGACCATGAAGCTTTTCTTAATTTAGCTGAAGAGGCCGAAGAAGAAGATAACCGCGAGCAACAACTCGCCCTGATGCAACAGGCAATGCAAATGCTGGGAGAACCTTGTAGCGGTCTGCTCAACGATTTTTATGTGTTGGAAAAGACTATGCAAGAAATCAGTCAAGCGCGCCAATATACCAATGCCGACAATGCCAAGAACCAAAAATACAAATGCCTTGTCCGCCTTAGAAAAATATTTTTCACCCTCTATGCTTGAGCTAAGCCTATGAATGCCCTTCAACAAGCCGAAATTATTGAAAAATACCTCAAGGACAGTCTTTCCCAAGAAGAGCGCCAAGCTTTTGAAGCCCAAATGGCCGAAAACCCGGATTTGAGCCAGGCCATGGCGCAACAAGCCCACCTTTTGAAAATATTTCAACAACAAGCCCGCCGCCAACAATGGCTTGCCCAAATGGAAGCAGTTCATCAGCAATTGGAGCAAGAAAACCTGCTAAAACCTTATCGGCCTAAGCCTTGGGCTATGTTTTGGCAACAACACCGGCAAACTATCCGCATTGTTGCGGTTGTTTCGTTCTTGGTGATGTCGTTTACTTGGGTTTTGTGGCAAAGCATTGGCCTGTTTGGGGGCTACAGTGCCAAGCAAGTAGCCTATCAGGAGTTGAGGCGTGAAGAACCTTCCAATCAAAAAAACACAAAAAAAGATGCTTCGGCAACCAAATCGGCTAAAGCCGAAACCAAAGATGAAGCGCAGCAAACTACTCAACCAAAAAAAGAACAACTCCCCGCTTTTGTGGTGGGTAAACCCCGCGCCACCGCTTTTGTCATCAACCCACAAGGCTACTGGCTCACTACCTACCACGCCATACGCGATGCCAAGCAATTGGTGTTGGCCAATCCGGCTTCACAAAAACGCTTCAAAGTGGTGATTGCCTATGCCAACGAAGAGGAAGACGTAGCCCTGCTTCAAGTGCAAGACAGTAGTTTTGTGCCTTTCGAGCCGATACCGTATGCTTTTCGGACACAAACGGCAGCTTTAGGCGAAGCAGTTTATACCTTGGCTTACCCACAGCAGGCCATTGTGTATGGCGAAGGTGCCCTAAGCGCTCAAGTTGGCTTCGAGGGCAGCCCGCAAAGTTACCAAATATCGATACCGGTCAATCCCGGCAACAGTGGCAGCCCTTTGATCGACGCGCAAGGCAATGTGTTGGGGATGATACAAGCCAAAGACCAACAATTAGACGGGGTAGCTTTTGCGCTGAAAAGCAGCCAGATACGGGAGATTTTAGCCCAAATGCCGCAGCAAAAAAACCTGCCCCAGTTGCTGCTGCCCCAAGTTAGTTTGATGTATTGGCTGGCGCGCACCCAGCAGGTCAAAATTTGGGAGAAATGGGTTTGGATGGTCGAAATTGAAAAATAATTTACACGCGCTTCTTGTTGTCTATGCTTCAGTCAAACAAAATCCCTCTTGTAGTCGCCGGTGGTGGTGTCATCGGTTTGAGCACAGCATACCTTTTTGCCCAATCAGGCCGCTATGACGTAGAAATCGTTGCAGCCCAATTTCCACCCTATACTACTTCCAACAAAGCAGCGGCCATTTGGTCGCCTTACCACATAGCGCCAAAAGAAAAGGCACAAACGTGGAGCAGTGCCAGTTATGCTTGGTTGGAAAAACTGGCCGCCACCACGCCCCAATCAGGTGTGAGGATGGTGCAACTACTCAAGCTGGAAAAAGACAAAACGCCTTGGTGGCAAAAGGCGGTGCCGGCAGGCAAAGTCAGACAAGCAGCCCAGCACGAACTTCCCCAAGGGTTTTCGCTTGGCTTTTTTGTGAATGTGCCGATGATTGAAACCCCGATTTTCTTGGATTGGTTGGTGGCTGCCTTGCGGCAAATGGGTGTCCGCTTTCACGAACAAACCTTGAACGACTTATCGGAAGTTTACCCCAATGAGGGCTGGCTGGTCAACTGCACCGGCTTAGGCGCGGCGGCCCTTTGCCACGACCCGGCTATGTTTGCCATACAAGGGCATATTGCGAAGGTGAAAGCCCAACACCTACCCGAAAAATACATAGATGACTGTGTAAACGAAGCTTTGACCTATATTTTTCCGCGCCAAGATGGTTGGATTTTAGGCGGCACTGCTTATTCTCACCTCGACAGCACCGAAGTAGTAACCACAGAAATTGAAGGCATCTTAGCCCGTTGTGCAGCGTTAGACCCACGCCTTCAAGACTTGGAAGTGTTAGAAACCTATGTGGGCTTGCGCCCGGGGCGCGTGGCTGTGCGCTTAGAACGCGACCCGAACCAACGCATCATTCACAACTACGGACACGGCGGGGCTGGTTTTACAGTGGCTTGGGGTTGTGCGCAAGAAGTATGGCAGCTGGCTCAAACAGGCACGCCCTAAAACGCGCTTTCAAAAACACCTATTTTTTGTAAATTGCTTGCTCAAATATTTCCAGAGGTCTGAAAAAAAACCTCAACTTCTAACTGATTCGGATAACTTATGAAAAAAATTCTTGCTATTGATGGTGGTGGTATTCGCGGCATTGTACCGGCTATGATTTTGACTCGTATCGAAGAGCAAATGAAAAAACCCATTGCCCAACTCTTCGACTTGATTGCCGGCACTTCTACAGGGGGCATCATCGCGTTGGGCCTTACCAAACCACACCCTCAAGACAAACAACGCCCGCACTATGCGGCTCAAAAGTTGGTTGAACTTTACAGAGACAATGGGGCGCAAATCTTTAAAGAAAAAACTTGGAAAAAGATTATGTCGTTGGGCTATACCGCCGACGAAAAATACACCGCCGATGGCATTGAGGCTATGCTGAATAATTATTTTGGCAATACCAAAATCAGCGAGGCTTTGGTCGAAACGATGATCACTGCTTATGAAATAGAAAAACGCAGCAATCATTTTTTCAAACGATCAACAGCCCGCAACAACATCGGCGACGATTATTATATGCGCGATGTAGCCAGGGCAACTTCGGCTGCTCCTACCTATTTTGAACCTGCCAAAGTCAAAAGTTTGGACAAGAACTCGATCAATGAATATTATGCCTTGATTGACGGCGGAATGGTGGCCAACAATCCGGCGATGTGCGCCTATGTAGAAGCTAAAAAATTATTCGGCGATCAAGAAGAATTGATGTTGGTTTCTTTGGGAACCGGCAACAGTTTTCGCCAGTTCAAATATAAAAAAGCGCGTAATTGGGGATTGATTGAATGGGCTAAACCCATCATCGACATTATGTTTGATGCTGTCAACAACTCGACCGACCACCAGCTGAATGTATTGCTGAACCGAGGCAAATCAGGCAAAGACCGCCGTTATTTCCGCATCGACGCCGGTATTCGGATTGAGTCGCAAAATGATTTGGATAATTCTACTCCCGACAACATCAAGAGTCTGATCGATTTTTCGGAAGACATTATCGAAACTTTCAGTATGAAATTTGGCTATATTCCACAAATCTGCGAATTGCTTGAAAAAGCCTCTTCCTCCAGTTCTCCACAGTCTTAGCCAAACCTACTGAACAATTACCTTTTTTGTAATCACGTGGCCGTCTTGCCTAAATTGCATCACATACAGGCCGGGCTGCCACTGTTGCACCGATATAGCCAAGGTTTGTTCGCCTGCGGTCAGGTTTTCCCACTCCTGCTCGTTGATCAACTGCCCGTTTTGTGTAAACACCTGTAAACTAAGGTTTTGCGAACGAACCGGCAAGTTGATTTTGCAGTAAACCACTTCTTGCGCCGGATTGGGGTACAGTTGTTCGACCTGTAATACTTCGGGGTTAGCTTGCAAATCGTTGAGGTCGGTTACCGTAACCACTTGAATGGCCTGGGTAGCAATTGTACCACAGCCTTGTGCATTCAGCGCCTGAAACCTTACCTGATAAGTACCGGGTTGGGTATAAGTTATGCTTGGAGAAGCAGTCGTACTGGTCTGCCCATTGCCAAAATTCCACAAGAAACCTGCCGCCCCATTGGTTAGATTGGTAAAATTGACAGTAAGGGGTGCCAGCCCCAAATTGGCCGATAAGTCAAAATTGCTGGTAAGGCTGTTGAGTACGTTGACATTTTGGGTCGTAAGGGTACTGCTACATCCTGCATCGGTGGTGGCGCGCAAACTTACCTGATAATTGCCCGCGTTGGGGAAAGTAAAAGACGGATTGCGCTGGGTAGAGGTACCCAAGTTGCTAAATGTCCATTGCCAAGCCACAATATTACCGCTATTGATGCTACTCAAATCGTTGAACGTAAGCGGTACACGCGCACAGGCATTTGAAAAATTGAAATTGGCTGTGGGTTGGTTGCTTACCCGAACCTGCCGAGTGGTGTTGCTGGTGCAGCCCAACGCATCGATCACGGTGAGCGAAACCGTATAAGTGCCTACGCTGGGGTACACATACGTAGGGTTGGCAATGGCTTGCCCTGGCCCTATGCCATTGGCCACATCGACCAACCAGTTGTAAGTTACACTCAAGGGATTGGGCAGGGTGCTGGTGCTTTGAAACTGTGTAATTTGGTTGACACAGTTGCCCGATACAGTAAAATTGGCCGTAGGCGAAGCATTGATTTGCACTGTTTTTTGAATGGTATTGGTACATCCACTGAGGTTATTGACCGTAAGGCTGACTGTATAAGTGCCCTGTGAAGCATAAGCAAGCGAAGGATTTTTGAGATTAGAAGTTTGGCCATTGCCAAAATTCCACAGCCAACTGCTGACGTTGGCATCGCCGCCGGTGCTGTTGTTAGTAAATTGGGTGGTTTGCCCTAAGCAAAGATTGTTGAAAGCAAAATCGCCTACTGTCGCATTGAGTACAGGAATGGATTGTGCAAAATTGTTGATGGGTAACTGGTTGGAATTGCTAATATCCAAACTAACGGTATAATTTCCACCTTGTAAAAAACTAACGGGCGGCGGCGTGGCTGCCGTCGAAAAAGCCAAAGAGGCATTGCAGGTATTTGGAAACCGCAAACGCACCAATTCATTATTCAAACCATTGACCGGAGTGGGAGTTGTAAATCGGTTGACACTGAATAAGTACCAGTCAGAGTTTTGCCTTGCCATTGCCAAACAAAGGCTTACAGGCCGTCCACCGGCGCCTAATTGTCCCAATACGCCAAAATTACCCATCGTAGTTTGCACTACACTGCCATCGGGGGTGGTCAGCGAATTGCCAAAATCTAATTTGAACAATTGCCCTTGCGGGGAAATAATAAACAGGTAGTAATTGCTGCCATCCTTTACCACCTCAAGGTCATTGAAGCCACCCGAAGCAGCAAAACCATTGGGCAGCGGGGTCATCGTCATCGCACTCATCGGGTTGGTAGGTGTAGCAAAAGTAATGCGATAGATAATTTGCGAATCGCCTACGCCAAAGGCATACCAATTGCCAAAATCATAGAAAAACCTTACTGCTGTGAAACCGCTTCCGGCAACGGAAGGCGATTGGTTGACTTGTGCAAGTGGAATGGTGGCTGGCGCTCCGATGATAGAGCTGCCAAAATTAACCACAAAAGCCCCGGTATCGTATCCGGTAACGATGGCGTAATAATTAGTGCCATCAAACTTGATGTCTAAGTGTTCGGGAAAAGTAACATTGGCCACAATGCCCGACACCGTAATCAAATCGGAAGTAGGGCTATTGTTCGCCAAGTTGCTTCCAAAATTGATTCTAACCAATGTACCGGCGTTCACATTCACCACCAAACCTACCCAGTTATTGCCTTCGCGCACAATCCGAATGCCTTTGGGGTTCGCTAAATTGCCTCCTAAAGTGCCTAAATCAGTATAATCAGCTAATTGTGTAACCAATGTATTGGGCGTATTGCCAAAATTAATGCGCATCAGTCGGTTATTCGAGCGCCCGGTAACAAATCCGTACCAGTTGGTGCCGTCGGTTACCATTGTCATCGCTTCGGGGCGCACCACAAAGGGAATCGCGCTATTGACCAAAAAACCGGTTGGGTTTTGATTCAAATCGCCGGTGCAAAAATCCCATAAATAATTGTTTCCGGCGGTAACCGCCGGATTGGTAAAGCTAACAGGCGATCCGGCGCAAGGAGAGGCCGGATTGGGACTGAATTGAGCTAAGGTTGAGGATTGGCTCAACACTATCCCAATGAACAACAAGCAACAAGCAATTTTTGAATGAAACATACGTGGTGAAATGTGCATTAATTTGTTGAATGTACGCAAATGTAAGGCTTTCAGTTTAACAAACAGCCTTGCCGAACTTTGCAAAGCCGTTGGCCTTGCTTTATCTTTGCCCGATGCAAAAATCAAATCGATTTGGCAAACAATTGCGCACCCTACTTTTGAAGGAAATCCAGTTAGAATGGCGCGCCCGCTACGTGTTGAATGGCGTGCTGCTGTATTTGGTTTCGTCCATTTTTGTGATTTACCTGAGTTTTCAATTGAATGGCGTGAGTATTGAGCCGGTGGTGTGGAATATTTTATTTTGGATTGTGCAATTGTTCACGGCTTTCAACATTGTAGCCAAAAGTTTTTTCCAAGAGCGCTACAACCGCTTTTTTTATTATTACACATTGTTTAGCCCCGAGGTACTCATCATTTCCAAAATCATCTACAACACCCTTTTGATGGCAGGCATTGGCTTGTTAGGAATGCTTGTTTTCGTGGTCATCATGGGCAATCCTATTCAAGACATTGCAGGCTTTTTGATCTGTTTGGTTTCGGCCAGTGTGGGCTTCTCTTCTACGCTGACGATGGTTTCGGGCATTGCTTCCAAGGCAGGCAACAATACTACGCTGCTGGCTATTTTGGGATTTCCGGTTATTTTGCCCTTGCTGCTGATGACTTTACGCCTTTCAAAAAATGCCATCGATGGGTTGGATTTTAGCCTGCAAGCCGACAAACTCTTGGTCATTTGGGCTATCAACTTGTTGACCACCGCTTTGGCGACTTTGCTGTTTCCCTATATTTGGCGTAGTTGAGAACCACAACTATTTATTTGATATAACGGCTAAGCTTTCGAACTGGGCTGTCTTTGTAGTGATTTGACCAATGCGCCCTTGGATAACAAATCAAAACCACCACAACTTAACACAAACATAACATTGGGCATAGCGCTTACGCTTTGGCGTTCAACCGAAAAATTTATATTTGTATATCCAAACCTACAAAACTTCCAGTCTGAACGATGATTCAAATAAGATACATACGCTTACTACACTTATTCCTCTGTTTTTTTATTCCTGTAGCTGGCTTTGCGCAGAATAAAAATGAAGTGGACAGCTTGCTGCGACTTTTAGACAAATACACCCGCGAAGACACCACCCGGGTGCGGGTATTGAGCCAACTTTGCTGGAAAAATCGCAACAATGATTTTGTGGCTGCCATTGGGTTTGGCAAACAAGCCTACGAAATGGCAGAACGCATAAAAGACTACAAAGGGATGTCCGAAAGCCAGAATTTTATGGGGGTGGTGTACCGTAATATGGGAGACTATGTAGAAGCTACCAAGAGTTTTTTCGAGGCGCTCAAAGTGGCCGAACAGCACCAGGTGGCCATCCAAATTGCGTACTCCAACAACAATATTGGGGATATTCTGAAAACCCAGAAAAAATTTGAAGAGGCACTCCCTTATGCACAAAAAGCATTAGAGCTTTTCAGCCAACTGAACGACGAGCGCGGTATGGGCTATGCTTATGTGCGCTTAGGCGAAATCTACCAAAGCTTAGCCCAGTATGATTTGGCCATCAACAACCTTCGGAAATCGCTTGAGATACGCCTCAAATTGGACGATAAATCAACATTAATTACCTCTTACAACCGCATTGGCACAGTTCACTCATTCAAAAAAGAATATGACCAAGCGCTTGAATATTACAAAAAAGGACTTGATTTGAGCGAAGCGCTTGACGACAAACGCGCCATTGCCGGATGTTTAGACAACATTGCCTGGGTCTATATCCGCTTGGGCAACTTTGCACTGGCACAAGAATATGCCCTCAAATCCCTTCAAACCGCTCAAGAAATTAAGGCCAAAGTCGATGAAAAAAATGCGTATCTCACCCTATCCAAATTGTATGAAGGCCAAGCCCAATACCTGATTTCCTACGATTACTACAAAAAATATGTACAACTAAACGATAGCATCGACAACATCGAAAAAGCTACCCAGTTGGCCAAAATGCAGGCCATTTACGATACCAAGAAAAAAGAACAAGAGAACAACCTGCTCCGCAAAGAAAAGGAACTCACCCAAAGGGAAGCCGCCGAAAAAGACTTTATCATAGTTTTTGTTACGATAGCATTTCTATTGACCCTTGCGGCTATTTATTTGGTATTTAGAAGCAAGCAAAAAAATGCCCGTTTGGCGGTTCAAATTGCCCGCGAGAATGAGGCATTGATGCAGCTTGGCAAAAACGTAAACATCCTATCTGGCGAATGGGAAACTTCTGTGCAGCATATTACGCAAACCATCGCCGAAATACTGCAAATTGAACGTGTAAGCATCTGGAAGTTAGAAACTATTCCTACCCTGCGCATCGAGTGCTATCACTTACACCTCTTATCTGATGCCAATTACCAAGACACAAGCGATTTGGTGCTATATGCCAAAGATTATACAGCTTATTTTGAAACCTTAGTCGATCAACAAGCCTTGATTGTGGCCGATGATGCACTCAAACATCCGGCTACCACCGCTTTTACGACAGGCTATTTGATTCCCCTGCAAATCAAGTCGATGTTGGATGTGCCTTTTTTTACTGAAACAGGCATCTGGGGCGTTATTTGTTGTGAAGCCACCCTTCGCAAAAAGCATTGGCATAACCACGAAATTGCCTTTGTAAAATCTGCTTCCGATATTCTTACCATTGCGCACCAATCGAGTCAACGCAAAATAGCTGAAGCCAAACTACAAGAACAAAATACCCTGCTCGAAAGCCAAAAGACGCAATTGGAAGCCCAACGAGACAAAGTCTATCTGCTGCACAACACCATCAACCGCAAAAAACTCAAATTAGAAAAGAACTTTGAAATCCTTTCAGAATTAGCAAAAAACGATGCCATTGTAAACGGTGAGTGGCAAAAAATTAGCCTTCTGGTAACCCAGGCCATCGTGAAGGCACTTCAAGTAGCTGTGTGCCAAATGTGGTACTATAATTTCAAAGAAGATACTTTTTACTGCATTGGCCAAAATACGCACCAGTTCGATCACCCCTTTCCACCGAAGCCTTTGCCCACAATCGATATGCCTATTTTTGGCGAAGCCCTGCAAATCAAGGAGATGGTCAAAATAGAAGATGCCCATCAATTCTCAGAAATGGCTGCCCACAATCATTATTTTGGAGGCTGGTTGCACTTCCAAAACCTAATCATTTATCCGGTATTGTTGAGTGAAAACCAAAAAGGTTTGTTGGTTTGTTTCGACAATAAACCCTATAACTATGAATTGGAAGACATTGCTTTTCTCAAGTCGATGCACGACGAAATAGTGATTGCCTACCAAGGCTATCGCCGCAAACAAGCGCAAGCCCGCCTGCAAAAACAGAATGAGGAAATTACTTCGAGCATCAACTACGCCCGCCGTATTCAAACTGCCTTTTTGCCTTTGGCGCAGGACATCGCCGAAGCAGTACCCGATTTTTTTATACTTTACCAACCACGCGATATTGTATCGGGCGATTTTTACTGGTGTGAACAGAAAGCAGGCAAAACCATTTTGGCTGCCGCCGACTGCACCGGACACGGCGTACCGGGGGCTTTTATGAGTATGA
>DMHB01000071.1:13202-13956 GCA_003449595.1 Microscillaceae bacterium
GCTTTTATGAGTATGATAGGCAATCAGATTTTGAACGAGGTAGTGTTGCAGAGAGGCATTATCGAAGCCGATACCATTTTGGATGAATTGCACATCGGCATTCGCAATGCGCTACGGCAAGATATTTCAAAAAATACGGACGGAATGGACGTAGCCTTGGTGGTGATTGACTACACCCGTCAAATAATGGAGTTTGCCGGTGCAAAAAACCCCATTTACTACATCCAAAACAACGAAATACATAAAATCAAAGGAAATATTTTCCCCATCGGAGGCATACAAATGGGCATCGAGCGCAAGTTTAGCAAACACATAATCGATATCTCAACGCCAACTACCTTTTACTTGCTTTCGGATGGCTTTCAAGACCAATTCGGTGGTTCTGAAAACCGTAAATTTATGGTGAGCAATTTGGTGAAACTCCTCCTCGAAATTCACCTCAAAGATTTAAACGAGCAACACCATATCTTGCTCAATACCATTCAGCAGTGGATGAAAACCGCCCGCACACCCCAAACCGACGACATTATGCTGATTGGTGCCCGCGTTGGGTTTCATCATCACAACAAGGTGATACAGCCCAACACCACCCACGCTTTTATTCCTGTTTCGCAGCCATAGGTTTCATTTATTAACGGGTAATGTTAAGGGGTTTGGTAGAAATCATTAATTTTGTGCAAAAAAATCTATCCATCTTTCAAAAACATTTTTTGCATTATGCTCGATTTAAGCCAATTCAATATCAGTCCCATCA
>DMHB01000124.1 GCA_003449595.1 Microscillaceae bacterium
CTCATAATTTCGATTGATGGCACCGACCAAGACACTTATGCCCAATACCGTGTGGGAGGGCAACTCAACAAGGTGTTGGAAGGCACGAAGCGGTTGTTGGCTTGGCGCAAGAAGCTGAAAAGCAGTACGCCTTATGTGGTATTTCAGTTTTTGGTGGTGCGCCCCAACGAGCATCAAATTGGCGAGTTGTATGCCTTGGCCAAGCAGTTGGGGGTAGATAGTGTGGGTTTGAAAACAGCCCAAATTTATGACTATGAGCAAGGTTCGGATTTGATTCCACTACAAAGTCGGTATGCCCGTTATCGCCAACAGGCAGATGGTACTTATGCCATCAAAAACAAGCTTTTGAACCATTGCTGGCGGATGTGGCACGCTTGTGTGATCACTTGGGACGGGGCAGTGGTGCCGTGTTGTTTTGATAAAGATGCGCAGCACGTATTGGGCGATGTCAGTCAACGAACCTTCGCGGAGGTTTGGCAGAGCGATGCCTATCAAGCCTTTCGCGCAGCGTTGTTTCGCTCGCGCAGCGAAATCGATATTTGTAAAAACTGCACCGAAGGCACCCAAGTTTGGGCTTAGAGATGGTGAAATACGGCTGGCGCGAAAGGTGCCCAAGTAGCGGTTCGAATACCCGCTCTTTTCAAAGCGTTATTGGCCCACGTGTTGCAAGTATAAAACAAATGATAACGACGCACAGCCTCAAAGAAGTGATCGTTGAGGTGGTCGTAGGCCGGCAAACCTACAAAGGGGATGGGTATAATTTGCCCTGTAGCGTCATAGGCAAAGCTTTGTTGGACATAATCGACTAAAATTTTGTATTGCGCAGGGGTAACCAACACAGACTTTTGCCATTTTTCGCTGGGTTGGTGCATTGCGCCATACAACGAAATGTGCATAGTGCTTTCGCTGAGTTTGAACATCGCCTTGAAGGCTACTTGGGGCTTTAACTCAGCCCAAGTGGGGGTTTCTAAATAAAAACCTTTGTCGCCCCATCCAAAAGCCACCCACTCATAAGCATCAGGTTTGAACATGGACACATCCACAAAACCAGCCCAATCGAAGTATTCGTTCTGAAAAGGAAAACAGAGGTCGGTATGCACCCCATTTGAAAATACCCAGATTGGAATGCCTTCTTGGGGCTGTGCTGCTTTGCGATTGGCCGGAATATGCTTCAGCACATAAGAAATGGCCAAATAACCTGCCACAAAAACAAGTACAAAAACAATTATAGAAAAGACGGTGGCCAATAGTACAAACCAAAAAACCAACATAGCGACAGGGTTATTTTTTTTCAGGGATGTAATCTAAAGGTACCATATCGGCTACTTTTTCCCAATACCAATAACCATAGACCATAAGGTTAAGTGGGTTAAAAATATAGCCATTTTTGTCGAGCAAGATGCTGCTATTTTTAGGCACAAGTTCCAAAAGACTGGTTTGGTTTGGCAAGGGTGTTCTATTTTCGAGTTGTGCATATTCTAACTCTTCGCTTTCCTTGCTGTAAACAACTCGGGTAACTCCGTAAAAAAACATAATCCAAGTATCGGGGCTTTCGGTAGGAGTGAGGAGGTCTTTGGCTTTCAGGGCTTCGTTGCGCTCATTGAATAGGAGATACCCTTCTTCTTTGAGCTTATCGGCTACCAAAGATTGTAGAAAATGGCGAAGACTGCCTTTGTAAGCTTTCTCACGGTTCTTTTCCAATTTGTTGGCCTGTCGTTGATCTTCGGCAGGTATTTCCTCGAACCTGAATTTGCCCAAATAGCTATATTGTTTGTTATTGATATTTTGATAATCATCCAGGTTGCAATAAATCTTGTACCCCAAACCTTTGTTTTCAATTAGCAAGGGTGTTGAGGCTTTGCCTTGTATTTCGTAGCCTTTGTCGGTGTTTTTCGAAGTAAAATCTATTACTTCTGGGTTAAGCAGTACTGTCTTTTCAGCCATATCGGTTCGGCCAAAAAAGTCTTCTTTGAATCGTTTTAAATGAATACTCCAATCTTTGTCGCGTGTAGAACTTACCTCTACAGTTGACAACTCAACTTCATCAGTCAACAAAGCAAAATTCAAGGTGTAGGAGGTAATCTGGGTGGCCTTGAGCAACTTAGTGCTGGATTGGTAGCCAACGAAGTAGCAAACTATTTCATAATTGCCTGTATTATATACACTTAATATAAACTCACCATCCAAATTGGTGGTCGTGCCTTTGGTAGTTCCTTCTATGAAGACTTGGGCCAAGGGCAGCGGTTCTTTGGTTAATGAGTCAATCACCTTGCCTTGGATGGTAATTAAATCTTGGGCATTTGCGCAGCAAGCAAGGCTAAAGCAGAACAATCCGAAAAATATACTTCTCATAGTGGGTTGTGTGGTTTTATGTGTATGTCGAATTGGGCTAACTCTTTTTCAACTTGAGCAACCATCTGTGATAGGGGGATAAATCCGCGTGCAATGCGGCGGTACTGGTCTTGGTAGTGAAGCAAAACAGTAGGAAAAGCATTGGCTCCCAACATACGAACCGCGTCAAACTCATCCTCAAGAGCCTCGCGGGTTGAAGTGGCCTCAAAAAGGTAAACGAACCGCTCCACTTCTAACCCTAAAGATTGACAAATGGGTATATAGGTTGTTACATCGCTGAGGTTAAGTGCTTGGGCATAAAAAGACTCTTGGGCTGCTGTATAAAAAGCTAAAGTCAAGTCTGGATTCATCATTCTGGCTGCGAAAACTGCCCTACAGGCAGGTTCGGTATGGTAAACCAGCGGTTCTTGTTGCAACAAATCAAAATTAAAAACCTTCCCGGTTTGTGCGCCAATATCTTCCCAATGATGCTTCAGATAAGCT
>DMHB01000384.1 GCA_003449595.1 Microscillaceae bacterium
ACTCTTTTTACTTTGAATAACCTTTGGATGCTGATTGCCACCATTTTAGTGTTTCTGATGCACTTAGGATTTGCCACCCTTGAGTCGGGTTTGGCACGGTCGAAAAATACGGTGAATGTTTTATTCAAAAATGTGATGATTGTTTGCATAGGGTTGCTTTCTTATGCTTTTATTGGTTTCAACCTGATGTATCCGGGAAAAGCCTTCGCCGGAATGTGGTTTGGGTTCAGTGGTTTTGGTATTGGCATCCCTATCGATGGCAATACGCCCAAATATAACCCTAACTATACTTATTGGACAGATTTTATATTTCAAGCTATGTTTGCAGCCACTTGCGCCACCATTATTTCGGGGGCTGTGGCAGAACGTGTACGCTTAGAAAGCTTCTTGCTGTTTTCGATGGTTTATGTAAGTGTGGTGTATCCCATTGTTGGTATGTGGAAATGGGGTGGAGGCATTTTAGAATCGTTGCCCACAGCTTTTTATGATTTTGCAGGCTCTAGCATTGTTCATTCGGTAGGTGGCTGGGGCGCTTTGGCTGGTATCATTTTGTTAGGCCCTCGAATTGGCAAATATGTGCAAGGAGAGGTAAAAGCCATAGCGCCCCACAGTGTGCCAATGGCTACTTTAGGGGTATTTATGCTTTGGTTTGGCTGGTTTGGATTTAATGGAGGTTCGGTGTTGTCGGCCAACCCCGCCAACTTGTCGTTGGTATTTGTTACCACAGCCTTGGCAGCAGCAGCAGGAGCTTTAGGAGCATTCTTTTGTAGCTTCTTTATCTCGAAAAAATACGATTTGATGATGACCCTCAATGGCATTTTAGGCGGATTGGTGGGCATTACTGCCGGAGCAGACCAAATGGGTGTGCAAGCCGCCTGTCAAATTGGTTTGATAGCCGGTGTATTGGTCGTGGTGGCATCCTATGCGATGGATAAATGGCAGTTGGACGATCCTGTGGGAGCAATTCCAGTCCATTTGGTATGTGGCATTTGGGGTACTTTAGCAGTAGCTTTTTGGGGAAATAAAGCAGGATGGGCACAGTTGCAAAGCCAACTCATTGGCATCGGGTTAATTGCTGTATTTACTTTTGGCAGTGCTTATGCTTTATTCTGGATTATCAAAAGAACATTGGGCTTGCGTGTATCTGCTGCCGAAGAAATAGAAGGTTTAGACCTGCACGAACACGGTATGTCGGCTTATGGAATTGAGGTGCCGGTTTCGGTTATTACGCCCAAAGCCACCCCACAGCCCCACTATGAGCAAGGTCAGGTGTATGGCCAAATAGGAGAAAGTAGTCCCGCTTTTTAAAGATTATGTCAGGTAAGTTTTAGTTTTTTTTATTGTCTTGAAAATGCAAAAATGCAGGTTTTATTAAGCCTGCTTTTTTTTATTATACATTTACTCAACGAAGGCGGGCGGTCTCTCAACTCTATTTTTAAATCCGAAAATGGAAGTTAAATTTGGGAAAATATTCCTTTCATCATTGATTTAACCTTTATGCTACTCATTGACAACCAAAATATACACGACCCCAAAATCAACTTAGCCCTTGAAGAATACGTGGTGCGTAATTTTAGTCCTGACCAAGATTATGTCCTTTTCTACATCAACAAACCCTCATTAATCATTGGCAAGCACCAGAACACGATCGAAGAAATCAATCAAGATTTTGTACACGAACACGACATCATTGTGGTAAGGCGTATATCGGGTGGGGGTACTGTTTACCACGATTTAGGAAACTTGAACTTTAGCTTTTTGACCAAATTCGACCCCTCGAAGGTTAATAATTTTGAACAATTTACCCGCCCCATCGTGCAAGCATTGAAAGCCTTGGGGGTAGATGCCGAAGTAAACGGCAGGAATGATATTACCGTTGACGGAAGAAAAATTTCGGGAAATGCCCAGTTTTCAACCACCAAGTCGATGTTTAGCCACGGCACTTTGTTGTTCAACTCGGAAATGAGCAAAATTTCGGGCGCGTTGAATGTAAAAGCTGATAAAATTGAGTCGAAAGGCATCAAATCAGTGCGCAGCCGCGTGGCCAATATTATGGAGTTTTTGAAAGAACCTATCACGATGGATGTGTTCAAGCAGACACTTCTCAAACATATTTTCGGCGATGCGTCGCAAGTGCCTACTTATCGCCTAAGCGAAGAACAATGGGCGGAAGTGTATAAGCTTTCAGAAGAAAAATACCAAACTTGGGAATGGAACTATGGCCGCTCGCCCGAGTTCAACATACAACGGGTCAAACGCTTCGATTTTGGCCTGATTGATGCCCGTGTCCACGTGAAAGACGGCGTGTTGACCGCCATCAGGTTTTATGGTGATTTCTTAGGATTTGGAGATCTGCACGATATTGAAACCAAGCTTATTGGTCAACAATACCGCAACGACCACTTGGTAAAAGCTTTGCTGGGCGTTGATTTAACCCATTATTTTGGCGCTATTGCTGTTCAAGATTTTATTGACTTTATATGTGATTAATGCCTCGTGAAGAGACTTTTTGCGTACCCTCTAAGTGTTTATAGTATGGATGAATATACTCAGATTTGCAACAAATTGGCTGAACTATTGGCCTACCAAAATCAGATTCGGGAAATGAGCGAAGAAATTGCTCAAATCACGGTAACGCCCCCTGAAATAGACGAAGACAACGACACCATCAGTTGGGAAGAGGCCGTAAAGCACTCGGAATCGAAAAAGCAACACTTCGAATAATTGGAAAACCTCAAAGTGGGGCTTTCTAATCGTGAAGAAATGATCAAAATGAAGAAGAAAGAAATTGGCTCGATGTTGCCTATTGAAGATAAGTTTATCTTGTTCAAAGTAAACCTCAACGGCACTGAGCAACCGCTTCGGGTGGGTTATTTTTCTGACATCGATGAACTAAAAATTGAGCGGGTATAATGACCCGCTTTTTTGTTGATGCTATTTTCCTTAACGGTAATGAGATTAGCTATTTCCTAAATCCCATTCAACACAAAAGCCCCCCAATAATAGGGATGGTTGTATTTGGCACGTAGTTTTTTCTGAGCCGCTTTAAAAGCTGCTCTTTTGTCCTTATTTTTCAGCCATTCTTCATAAAACAGATTCATCAACTCTTGGGTGGCGGCATCATCCACCTTCCACAAGCTCATCAAAATAAGTCGTGCCCCGGCTATGCGGAGTGCCCTTTGCAGCCCATAGACCCCTTCGCCGCTTTGTACCTTGCCCAAGCCGGTTTCGCAAGCCGACAAAACCACCATCTCTGTATTATCCAAATTCAAATCCATTGCCTCGTAGGCTGTCAAAATACCATCTTCTCGGGTCAAATCTTTGGTGCGTTCGTTTTGGGCAAAATAATCAGTAACTCCAGCCAAAACCAACCCCGAAAGCAGCATTGGATTAATTTTCTTCTCGTTAGAGGCTGCTTCCCCTAAGTTGGCTTTCATGGCCAATTCTAACTCTTGCATCGGAATAAAAAATCCGTGGGTAGCGATATGTAAAATGGTGGGACTTTGTAAGCGCTTGATGACCTCTTCGGTAGCTAATTTTTCGAGGTACAACTGGGTGTCCCATTGTTCTTTGCTTAGCAATTTGTCAATTTCATTGACTTCTACACCGGTACCGGGCAATGGTTGAAATACAGCAGATTTTATCCAGCTGTCTTGTTGATCGCTCAAATCTACCGAAAGGGCAGTTTGTGCCTTCACTTGGATAGCAAAAGAAGGATTGCCTAACAGTACCGCCTTGGGTTGGTCGTCGGCAGAGGCCACAGGGTCGAGTAGTTCCTTGGTGTTGGTCAGCAATACAATGTCAAACAGATCCACCAAATAGTCATTGCTATTGGGCATCCGCAAAGTATTGATATTGATTTGGGTGAATACGCCGTCGGGCGAAAAATAAATGCGCTTATAAGACTTCAGCTTGCCTTGGAGTGGCTGCCAAAACTTTTCATACGAGTATTCATCCTCACGCTGGCTTCGGATAATGTTTTTATAGTAGTTGAGATAGCGTTTTTCTAACTCGGCTCCATTGGTAAAGACCACAAAATCAGGATGAGTGGTGGTTTCATTGGAAATAATCAATGCCACATAAATGACTGTATCTTGGCTTTGCTGTACCCGAATGATTTCGACGGCGGCTTCGTCGGGTTGTAATTTACTTTTTATATCCAGCCAATGCGTCGAACCACTTTGATAAGTAGATCCAAAATCTTTCGAGAGGGTGGTCAGTTCTTTTTCCAATTGGTTGGCTTGTTGCACCAACACCTTGAGATCGTAGCCTTTTTTCCTCAATTCTATCTCACCCACGTTATAAAGTTTGGCTATTAGATCCCGTTGTTCTTGCCATTGTTGAAACTTTTCGATAAGGACTTGATTACCACTTTGCGCGATTCGGCGGCGAATTTTAGAAGTAGAACTAAGCAAAAGCCCTTTGGTAGCCAACAAAAGGTTATACGCATCGCCTAAAATATCTAACGATAGTCCTCCAACTACCTCACTTTGCGAAGCCACATTGGCCACATACAGCATAAAATTGTTAAAAAACTGCCTGTTGGCTTCATAAAACTGCCTTTTTTCTTCTTCGGAGAGTGAGGCAAAGTTTTGTTCTATTTGTTCCAAAACAATGTTGACCGCATCTTTATACAATAGTTCGGCTTTGTCGAATCGCTGCAACTTATTGTAAAGCGAGGCCAAGTTGTTGAGGGTGGCTGCATAGTTGGGATGGCTAACGCCCAAGGTATTTTTGAAAATATCGATGGTTTGCTCATACAATGGTTCGGCTTTGGCATCTTGGCCCTCATTTTCATACAAAATGGCCAAGTTATTGAGCGAGGCAGCAAACCCGGGATGTGTTTCGCCCAATACTTGCCTTCTGATGTCCAAAGCTTGTTGGTAGAGGCTTTCGGCTTCGCTAAAGCGCCGCTGAGAAGAATAAAAGCTTGCCAGATTGTCCAATGAGTTGGCATAGGTGGGGTGGCCTTCGCCCAAGGTAGAGCGTCTGATTTCGAGGGCTTCCTGATACAAAGGCTCTACTTCGTCGTTGCGATTCAGCTTTTTGTATAAAAGCGCCAAGGCGTTGAGTGTATTGGCATATTCAGGGTGCTTGACACCAACCGTTTTTTTAAAAATTTCTCTGGCGCTCACATAATTGGCCTCGGCTTCCTCGTAGCGACCCATAGCTTTGTAAAGATTGGCCAAGCGTGCCAACATATAGGCATATTCCGAGTCTTCTTGCGCATTGCCTTGTTTTCGAATATTGAGCGATTGTTGCATTAGTTGCTCGGCTGCGGCAAATTTGCCTTGGGCTTCATACAAAACCCCCAGATCGCTCAGGGTAACGGCATAATCGGGATGGGTTAGCCCCAAGGCTTTCTCGCGGATGTCTAATACCAACCGATAATAGGCTTCGGCCTCGTTGAATCGCCCCATAGATACATACAGGGCTGCAAAATTATTGAGCGTGGTGGCATATTCAGCAGCGTTTTCGCCAAAAGCTATTTTGCCCAATTTTTCAGCTTGACTGTAAAGCTGCTCGGCTTCGGCATAGCGGGCTGTGTTTTTATAAATACCTGCCAAATCGTTGAGCGCATATACATAGCTGGGGTCATTGTCGCCATAAAAGGCTTTGAATACTTGCAGGGCTTTTTCGTAAAGTGTTTGCGACTCGACAATGCGCGAGCGCTCATAGGCGATGCTGGCCAAGCTTATCAGGGTGCGGGCATATTCTTGCTGGTCGTTGTTAGGCTGCGACTCATATACCTCTTTGATTTGCTGGTAGTATGGCTCGGCAGCATCCAAGTTGCCTGCTTGTAAATACAAGTCGGCTAAATTATGTAAGGTTCTCAAATACCCCGGGTCGGTTTTCGATACCAAATTACCCCAAAGGTTGAGGGCTTCCACAAATCGGGCTTCTGCTTCTTTAACGTTGTTTTGTTTTTGGTATAGTTCGCCCAAAGCATTGACAACCGCAAAGTAGTTAGGATTATTGGTGTTGCCGGTTTCGGCTCGATAGGCCAGTACTTGCTTGTATAAAGGCTCGGCGGCAGTATAATTATTTTCGGCTAAGTAAATATTGGCCATGTTGAACAGCGTATTAGCAATATCAGGATGTTTCTCGGGGAGGCTTTGTTGTTGGATTTCCAAGGCTTTGGTGCCCAACTGGCGAGCCTTTTCAAAATTGCGCGACTGGTAGTAGAGCGTGCTCATATCGCTCAAAGTACGGGCATAGAGGTAGTTTTTCTCGCCCAATTTTTTTTGCCTGATGCCCAAGGCTTTTTGATAGAGTGTGTCGGCGGCAGTAAATTTCTTGGTTTGCACACAGTAGCCGGCAAAGTCGCTTAGGCTTTGGGCATAATCTAAATGATCGGCGCCTAACTCGCGTGAGCGGATGCCCAACGCTTTTTTGTATAGTTTTTCAGCTTCGGGATAGTTGGCTTGTTTTTCATTCAAAATGGCTAAACTATGCACGACTTGAGCATAGGCCAAGTCTTCGTCGCTGCCACTGATGCGGTTGAGTACCGCCAAAGCTTCTTGGGCTGCTTGCTTCGACTCATCGAACCGGCGCTGGGTATAATGCAATACAGCCGCCGAACAAAGCAACTGCACATATTCATAATTTTCTGTCGCTTGGCTATCCCGATAAGCTTTCAGTAAATCTTGATAAATTGCTGAAGCCTCTGTAGTTCGTTGGGTATCTTGGTAAATCAACCCTAATTGGTATGTAATCGACCACGCCAAAGGGCCATTTTCGCTGCCTAAACCCGTTACTTGCGCGAGGTTTTGCAGACTTAAATTTTCGGCCTCGGCTACCTTACCCATCAGTAAATACAATTTGGCAATGTTTTGATTGATAGCAATGAACAACAACGAGTTGGTTAGCTGCTGCTGTACCAATACCTCGATGGCTTCTTTGTATTGGGCTTCCGCGGTCAAGTAGTTGCCTTGTGCCTGAAACGAGGAAGCATAAGCGGCCATCGTCTTCGCTAAATCTTCAGGATTGGTTTTTAAGAAGCGACGACGCACCTCTATGGCTTGTTGATAATAAAGAGTAGCTCGATCGTACTGGCCGGCTGCTTGGTAAATTTTAGCCACATTGCTCAGGTAAATACCAAACTCTTGGCTCTCTAAACCCAACGTGTCGCCGGCCATAGGCATACTTAGCTCTGCATAATCGATGGCGCGTTGGTAGTCTTTTTGCTTGGCCGAAAAAATGAGCTGTAGGTAGTATTCTTTAAATTGCGCCTGACATAGATGACTTTGGCCAAGTAGTAAAAGAAGTACGATTAAACTTTTGCAAAAAGACGGCTTAAAGTGCATAAACTTATTTACAAAAAATAGTAAATACAAACCATAACAAATTTAAGTAACAGTAAAAAGAAACTCTCTTTTCCAAAGAAACAACTAAATAACGCAAACAACGTAATTTTACACAATG
>DMHB01000091.1 GCA_003449595.1 Microscillaceae bacterium
CTACACGACGCTCTTCCGATCTAAAATAGCATTTCTTTGCATAAAAGCCCAATAGATTGATCATTTAACATTAAACGCATGATAGAAGTTATTCCCTCAATTGCACTTTTGGAAGGAAAAGTGGTACGAACGCGCCAAGGCGATATGAACCAGCTTACCATTTATGACAATGACCCTATCGACTTGGCCATGCAATTTGAAGCTGCCGGTTTCTCAAAATTACATCTGATAGATTTGGATGGAGCCAAAAAACGCAAAATCGTGAACTATCAAATTTTGCAGATGCTGACCCGTTATACCAAACTGCAAATCGATTTTACTGGGGGTATAACCCGCGATACCGACATCCGAACGGCTTTCGAGTGTGGCGCCTCCTCAGTGATGGTGGCTACTGCTG
Source organism: Microscillaceae bacterium (assembly GCA_003449595.1). Classification (GTDB taxonomy): domain Bacteria; phylum Bacteroidota; class Bacteroidia; order Cytophagales; family Microscillaceae; genus UBA8158. The sequence goes on from DMHB01000091.1 coordinate 398, forward strand.
CCGTACACGAACGCGAACGATTTTATTCTTGGTTTGTAAGTTATGGAGCAGGTAAGGTGATTTTGGCTGCCGACGCACTCGACGGATTGGTTTTGACCAAAGATTGGCAGCGTGAATCTGCCGACATCAAGTTAGTGGATCATTTAGAGTATTATGTTTCTAAGGGGGTGCGTTATGTCAAATCGACTGAAATAGGCAGAGATGGCACACTATCAGGCCCTGCTTTCGACATGTATCGGCAGTTGTTGGAGCAATTTCCTGATTTGAAGATTTATGCTGGCGGCGGTATCCGATCTTTGGAAGATATAGAAGAGTTGGAAAAAATAGGCGTTTATGCTGTCATTTTTGGCAAGTCGTTTTATGAAGGGATTATTTCACTGAAAGATTTCGAGAACTTCCTGTTGAGCAGGAAAGAACAATAGTGTTATTAAAGTTAAACCCTCCTTTCAGCAGTGAATGGAGGGTTTTTAATTGAATTGTTATTTCAATAGCATACCTTGTGTGTCTTATTTTTTTTCGATTTCAGCTTTTTGTGTGGTAGTCTGTTGCAAGGTTTTGGGCACAACTTTATTCGGATTTTCTTCTACAATCAAATAAACATCTTCAGCAGGTTTGCGGTATAAATAATATTCGCGGGCAAATTGTTCTAAAGTGCCTCGGTTGCTCGACAGGTGTTTCAATTTTTCTTCCATACGGGCGGTTTCTTTTTTGTAATAGGTTTTATCTTTTTCCAACTGCTTGAGTCTTCTAACCCGCTCAAACTGTGTGAATATATCATTGCTATCGAAAAAAAGCATCCAAACAACAAATAGCACACTGGTTAAAAAATAAAAATTTTTGAAAAAGCTTGGCAGTCGCCAAGGCACATCGATTAACCGAACGATGCCTTCAGCTACCAAATCCATTATTTTGGAGATAGGAGAAAGGCGTTTGCGTTTGTTTTCAAAGGGAGCGCTCATATTAAAATATCTGATGGACTACTCGATGGTCTTGTAAAGTTCTAACATTTTTTGGTCAAATTCGCTTTGAAGAATATCTTTAATCATATTTTTTACGCCTTCTACATTACTCAGCAAGTTGAGCGATTTGAAAGCAGCTAATTTGGCCCACTGGGTTTTGCCTTTGCGGGCAAATGTTTCTAAAAATTTGACCCCTTTCAATTTATTTTCTTGGGTGCTGTTGGTTAAGTATTCCCCAAAGTCAAGTAGTAAATCATATTGTGTAAAGTTACGGGTTCTAAAAATTTTATCTGTAAACCAATCGTAGTGCGTTGGGTCATTTTGCAAAAGAAAATGTTCAGCCACAATCACCACTATAGTTTCGTGTGTTTCTTGGGCACATTGAGCCATCAAATTTGATAAATTAGGGTGTTTGGTACGTACACAGGCAGCTAAGGCGGCACCGGCTACCGTGTAGGAAGAGTCTTGAACCGCTTTCTCGAATATTTCGTGATGGCTTGAGTTAAAGGGCAGTGAAGCTAATACATCGATGGCGGCGGTTCTAACTTTTGGGTGGGGGTCTTTGAGCGCCATTTCTTGCAGCTGGGTTCGTATCGTTTCCAAATCTTCTTTGAGCTTGTAGCCATAGCCATCAAACAAACTAATGGCTTGTTCGCGAATAGCCCAAAAATCGGCTTGCAGGGCTTGGAGTAATAATCTTCGGTGCGCGGCATTTTTCAAATCTGAAGCTTTGGCTATGGCCTCTAACTGAGCAACATACATCGTTTCGTGTTCAAACTGATATTTTAACTCGTCGATATTTTTGAGGTGGTCGATGGTGCCTAATAAAATTTGCTCTGCATCTACGATGACTGCTTGAGGGGCTTGGTTTAGTTCAAAGTTGAATTCTTGGGCGTTTTTGTTGATCACCATAGGAAAAACCTTGCGTTGGTTGTTTTCCCAGATGGCCACTTTGAGCGGTAGTACAAAAGCACGAGGCACATTGGGTTTTTGTTGTACTTGCCGAACCACAATTTTAAGCTTGCCGGTCTTGGCATTGTATTGGTGCACAACGCTTAACTGTGGATGGCCGGGTGCTAAAAACCATTGATCAAAAAACCAATGTAAATCTTCGCCAACGACTTCTTCAAAAGCTTGGCGTAGGTGATGAATTTCAACATCTTTAAAGGCATTTTTTTGCAGGTAATTTTTGAGACCTGCCCAAAATGCTTCGTCGCCCAAGTAATTGTGCAGCATCATCAAAATACGCCCGCCTTTATTGTAAGAGTGAGCATCGAACAAATCGTTGGGGTTGGTGTATTGATAGCGAATGACCGGTTCAGTTTTTTCGACTGCTTCGTCTAAATAGTCTTCCAACATTTCAAAAAAATGGTGCTCGGCAGTTAGTTTTCCGTATTTTTCAAGCAGCCAAAGGTATTCTGAATAAGTAGCAAAGGCTTCGTTGAGGGTTAGATTGGCCCACGAACGGCAAGTAACCAAATCGCCAAACCACTGATGAAAAAGCTCGTGTGCGATGATGTAATCCCAATTTTCATCAATTTTTTCTCGCTCGTTCAAATACACATCTTCCATAAAGATAGTTGCTGTAGTATTTTCCATAGCACCACTCACAAAATCTCGGACAACCACTTGTGCATATTTTTCCCAAGGGTAGCTAATGCCCAATTTTTTCTGGAAGAAATCAATCATTTCCGGAGTTCTTCCAAAAATTTCTTTGGCATAGGTTGCTTGGTCGGGTTCTACATAATAACTTACTTCTAAATTTTTGAATTTGTCTTTCACGATTGCGTAATCGCCTACAGCAAAGGCAAACAAATAGGGGGCGTGAGGTTTGCTCATTTTCCAATAGTCGGTGCGGGTGCCATCTCCATTATTTTTGCTGTTTACTAACAAGCCATTGGCGAGGGTAGTATATTTTTTCTCGACAGTTAGATACAGTTCTTGGGTACAGCGCTCGTTGGGTGTATCGAGTGTCGGAAACCAGCACGAACTACCGGTGGTTTCGCCTTGCGTCCACGCCTGAAAAGGCGCATAAGGGGCTGTTTCGTCGGGCATAATGAAATATAAGCCCTTGTCGTCGGTAATGGATGCACTGCTTGTATTTAGATTTGTTTCATAAGGTTTGGCTGTATAGATAATTTGAAGTGTGAAATTTTCTTCGGCTGTATAGGTTTTATCTAACAACACAGTCAATTTGATTTGGTCATATTCATAGATAAGGATTTCTTTGATTTCGTCGTCATTTTCTAACAACCGTACTTCGTGAATATCAAAACCTTTGGCATCTAACACTACTTTTTCTTGCGAGAAAAAATAGGGCTTCATCTGCAAGGTAGCCGTGCCGTTCAGTCGTTTTTTTTCCCAATCGAGGCTAACTTCTAATTTGGTATGCAACAAGTCGTGGTAGCGTGTTTCAGCGCCCCGGTAGGCGCTGGGGTCAATGGGCATATAATGATAAGAAGGCGTATGGACGGGTATCGTCCGCGTGGTAGGGGGGGCGGTTGAGGCAGCTTTATAAAGTGCACCATTTTGGCTAAGTTGTGTAGATTTACAGCCGTATAAGTTCCACAGCAAACCCAGTAGAAGAAGTTTTAGCAGAACAGTTGTAGGTTTTCTATGTTTCATTCTAACTTTACAATGAGGAATTGTTACGCAATATATTACATAAAATTATTATCTATTTATGCTTCAAGCAAACGTTAAACTTTTAGACCACCACGAGACCCCCCAATGGGATTGGCAAACTCAGTGGACTAAAGAAGGGTTTTCCATAGAGGGTAAACCTGTTGAAATAGACTTTAAACAAATATCAGACCGCCATTTTCATATACTTTACCAAGGCCTCTCCTACAACGCAGAGGTATTGCGAATGGATTGGGTAAGCAAGCAAATAACGATACGGATGAATGGCAAAGTCTATGCTATTCAATTACAAGATGCATTTGATCAATTGCTTAAAAAAATGGGAATGGCGCAAGTTGGCAAAGCCAAACTGAATGAGTTGAAAGCCCCTATGCCCGGACTCATTGCTGCCATCCAAGTAGAAGCAGGCCAGTCTGTAAAAAAAGGCGACATTTTGCTTGTATTAGAAGCCATGAAAATGGAAAATGCTTTGAAAGCTACCGAAGACTTGACTATCAAAAGTATTGAAGTACAGAAAGGCCAAAATGTGGAGAAAAACCAGTTATTGATACAGTTTGCCTAATTGAGCAACATACAAACTAATTTACCCCCCTTGCAACAAGCCTTTGGTTGTTAAGGAGTTACTTTACTCTTGTATTTATGACAAGAATAATTCAAATCGTAAACAAACTTTGGGGCAGCCTCTCGACGTGGGGGGTGCGCCCTGAAATGCCTTTTACTTTACGTAGGCGGATTATTTTGTCAAACCAGATTTGTATTGGACTTTCAGTGGTGATTTCTGCTTTGGCCATCATCACACCGTTTTTTTTCGATACCCAATACGCTTGGGTGTTATTTGCGCCTGATTTTGTGATTTTTGTGGCTGTTTTATTGCTCAACCGTACTTCGCACACCTATACCTCGCGGGTAATTTTATCGGTCAGTCCCTCCTTATTTGCGTTGGTCAGCACCTTGGTTGATGTAGCTTGGCGCAAACATTTCGGTGTCCCGATTGAGCTACTTCATTTAATTGTGCCAAGGCTTATCATATTAGCTTCTTCGGCGTTACCGTTGGTTTTGCTCAACTTTACCAGGAAGCGCCAGATTTTTTTCAACTTAATTTTACCATTTGCAGGGTTAGTTTTATTCGATCTATTGCACAATCTGATTGGCATTCGGTGGGTAGATCACTTACCCATCAACCAAGGGGTGATTTGGTTGCTCAACGTGGCATTTACGACCACATTCCTCATCATCACCGCAAGTTTCTTTTTGCTACAAGGCATTAATATTGCCTTCGAGCAAAAAATCACGAAAGTGATGAGCACTTTGCACCAAAAAAATAAAAATCTGCGCAAGCAAAAAACGGTGCTCAACAAAGCCTATCGCAAACTCAAACAGAACCAGCAAGACATTGAAATCCAAAAAAAACGCATCGAAGAACAGAACGAAGCCATCAAAGCTTATAGCAAAGAGGTAGTCGTAAAAAAAGAAGTGATGCAACTGCACAGCGAAATTTTAATGCGCTTGTTAAGAGGCAAACACGTACAGCAAGGGATGTTAGATTTTGTACAAGTCGATATCACCGAGCTGAGTACTTTTACTTTAGGTGTTTCGCGGGCAAGTTTGTGGCGTTACAATGCGCAGAACAAAGAAATGGTATTATTAGATGCCTTTGAAAAACCAACCGGCAAACATTTTTCCGGACAAATACTGCAAGTAGATCAGTATGAAGCTTTCTTTGAGCCTATTCTGAACCAAAAAATGATAAAAGCCAACGATGTATATCGTAGCCGTACTACACAAGTAATAACTAAAGTATATCTCACACCGAATGAAATTCGTTCTGTGCTGGCTTTTTCTTATTTTGTAGAGGGTAAATTGGGCGGAATGTTATGCTTTGAGCAACAACAAACGTACAGGCGATGGACCGAAGAAGACATCAGTTTTCTGATTTCACTGGCCGATGTGTTTACCCTTACGTTGGCCACCTATAAAATTACTCAAACTTTGGCGCAGCTGCATCGGCAAAAAGAAGCACTCAGCGAGCAACACCTTCTGTTAGTACAAAACCAGCAAGAATTGCTGCAAGCACAGCAAACCATTCAAGACCAAAACCAGGCACTGCAAAATTACAATGCAGACCTACAACAGGCCATTGCACGCAAAGCACAAGAACTACAGGAGGCTTCGCGCGAATTAGATACGTTTATATACAGGGCTTCGCATGACCTCAAAGGACCTTTGGCGACTTTCCAAGGGCTTTGCCAAATCGCTTTGATAGATGCCAACGAAGAAATATCATTGCATTATTTCGGTATTTTGCAGAAAACCTCTAATAAAATGCAAAATGTGTTGGATACCCTGCTCCGCGTAGTAGAAATCAAAGATATGGACATAGAGCGCAACCGCATCAACTTGAGGTCTTTGTTGCAGCGCATTCTAAACCAAATCAGGCTCAAAGAAAACTTAGATCACTTCCTTATTTCTTTCAAATTATCAGCCAAAGAAATTGTGATAGGCGATGCCATTGTGCTGGGCATCATCTTTGAAAATGTATTAAAAAATGCTATCCAATTTCAGCCTATGTATAACCCGGTTCATATACCCCATATTTGGATTCAAATCACCAATCCATCAGAGGGGAAAACACTGGTCGAAATTATTGACAACGGCATTGGCGTAGCACCGGAAGACGAAGATCGCATTTTTGACATGTTTTTCAAAGGCAGCGACCAGTCAAAAGGTGCAGGGTTAGGGTTGTATATGGCTAAGGCAGCAGTACAAAAATTGGGAGGCTCCATTGTTTTTCGACGTAGCCCTGAAAACTTTAGTATATTTAGCATAGAAATCCCTCAATAAAACTTCTCCGAAAAAGACAAGTCTCCACCTATGCTACCCAAGTACATTGAAAAACTACAACAAGACCTGACAAAAGACCACGTAGATTCAGAAAAACACGTGGATTTGCTCAATGAATTGGCTTTTATCACCCGAGGATATGGTATTCTGGAAGAGCGTATTTATGCCGAAAAAGCTTTTCATTTAGCTTCACAAATACAATATTTGCCCGGTATCGCGCAAGCGCAAGTCCACATGGCCTTTAATAAAATCTACTTTGATGGCGACTTTGAGGGAGCACTCCAACTCATCTGGTCGGCACGTCAAACTTCCCTAAAAGCAGACTTTAATGAAGCCTTTGTACATTCTTTGGTTTTAGAAGGTCTCATTTCTTGGAACTTAGGCCAATACGAACGGGCTTTCAATTTAGTGGCACAAGCCCTCGACTCACAATACCAAGTGAACCAGGCGCTTTTGCTGGCTTGGGGCAACTATGTGATGGGTAGTTTTTACTTAGAACTCAAAGACTATGACGATGCGCTTTCCTATCACTTGACGGCGCTTCAATATTTTGAGCAAACCAACGACCATGGGGCACGCCACAACGGTTTCAGGCTTAGGTGTTATTTATCATGCTTTGGGCAAATTGGACTTGGCCATCGACACCCACCACCAAGCCATCGAAATGGCAAAGAAGCATCACATTTCCAGCCCCGAAGCAAGAGCTTTGCAAGAATTAGGGGCGGTGTATGAAACTATGGGCGACCTTGACAAGGCTCGCCAATACTATGCCGATAGTTTAGCCCTTCGGCAGGCCATCAACAACCGACAAGGCGTAATCGCTTCACTGATTGTTTTAGGCGCGCTCGATAGCCGTCTCAAAGCCTACGGACAAGCCCGTGAATCGTTGCACAAAGCCCTCGAATTGGCCGAACAAGCCCAGGCCAAGTTAAAAATGCTCCGTATTTGCCAGTTGTTAGCCCGGCTGTACAAAGCATGTCAAGACCCTTGGAAAGCCCTCCAATATTTTGAACAATACATTGCACTCAAAGAAGAAATCAGCGGCGAGCAAAATGCCACCCAAATTAAAAATATAAAAACACTCTTTGACCTCGAAAAAGCCCAGAAAGAAGCTGAAATAGAACGGTTGCAACACGTAGAACTCAAACAGGCTTATGAGCGCATCGAGAGCCAAAATAATAATATTTTAGACAGCTTGTTGTACGCCAAACGCATACAAGAGGCCTTGCTGCCTTCTTTGCAAGAGTTGACCAATTATACCGAACAAGCCTTTATTTTTTTTAAGCCGAAAGATATTGTCAGTGGCGATTTTTACTGGGTACATCATACCGGCAACCAACTTGTTCTGGCAGCTGTCGATTGCACCGGGCACGGGGTGCCGGGGGCTTTTATGAGTTTGGTAGCCAACGATTTGCTCAACGATATTATTCTGACACAACATCTTTGCCGACCCGATCTTATTCTCAATGCCTTGCACTTGGGCATCCGCAAACTGCTCAAACAAGAAGAAACCCAAAACCGCGATGGGATGGATATGGCGCTGTTGGCCATCGATGAAACACATCAAAAGGTGCAATTTGCCGGTGCTCGCAATCCTCTTTGGTATGTTTCTGACGGACAACTGACAGAAATCAAAGGCGATCGGATGAGTATTGGTGGAGAACAGCGCGAGCAAGAACGCAAATTCACCAATCACGTAATTCCAACAGCGCAAATCAAGGATACAACCTCTTTTTATTTGTTCTCTGATGGTTTTCAAGACCAATTTGGCGGCCTTGCAGGCAAGAAATTCGGCAAGACACAACTCCGCGACCTGCTTGTGAAAATTTATCGGCAGCCTTTAGATGAGCAACGCCAGATCTTATTAGAAAACTTTGAAAAGTGGATAGTAGAAGCCCAAGAAAAGCAAATAGACGATATGCTTTTCATTGGACTTCGATTAAAATAAAGTAGGCAGTTGGTTAGGCAGTTTCTAATTCTTTGAGTCTTTCGGCTGTCAAAATTTCCTTCTTGCGTTCAGTAAAGAATGTATATAAAGCCGGAATGACAAACAAGGTCAGAATGGTAGCAAACACCAATCCCCCAATGATGGCTATCCCCATCGACACACGACTTTCTGAACCCGCACCCAAGGCCAAAGCAATGGGGGCAATCCCCAAAATAGTCGATAAACTGGTCATCAAAATGGGTCTAAAACGCGAAGTTGCCGCCTCAAATACTGCATCACGCACCGAAGCGCCTTCTTGCTTGCGCTGATTGGCAAATTCTACAATCAGAATCGCATTTTTGGTTACCAAGCCTATCAGCATAATGACACCGATTTGGCTGAACACGTTGAGGGTCTGGTTCCAAAACCACAACGATAAAATAGCGCCGGCCAATGCCAAGGGCACGGTCAGCATAATGATCAACGGGTCGATAAAGCTTTCAAATTGGGCTGCCAAAACCAAATAAATCAACAACAAAGCCAAGCCAAAGGCAAAAAGTAAACTGGAAGAACTCTCCTCCAAATCGCGCGAAGGACCCGACAAGGAAGTGGTATAGGTGTCGTCCAAAATCCCTTTGGCTAATTTACGCATCTCTGCGATGCCCTCGCCCAACGAAATGCCTGGAGCAGGGTTGGCCGAAATAGTAGCCGATACATACCGGTTAAAGCGGAACAATTGCGGCGGGGTGCTTTGCTCGGTTAGTTTTACCAAATTATCTAACTGTATTTGTTCGCCTTTTTTGTTGCGCACATAAAGCGATTTCAAATCCAGCACATCATTGCGGTTTTGCCGGTCTAATTGGCCGATGATTTGGTATTGTTTGCCATTTTTATTGAAATAGCCAAAGCGTTGTCCGCTTAGCCCCAATTGCAAGGTTTGTGAAATATCGGCTACAGAAACGCCCAAGTTTCGGGCTTTTTCTCGGTCGATGTCAATTTTAATTTCGGGCTTATTGAATTTCAAATCTACATCTACATAGGTAAATTTGGGGTTTTCTCCGGCTTTCGCCAATATTTTGGGAAGTACCGCCTTGAGCTTGTCAATAGAGGTGGCCTGAATAACAAACTGCACCGGTAAACCGCCCCGTTTATCGCCAATGGTGGGTTCTTGCGTAACCACCGCCCGAATGCCGGGTACGATATTGGCCTTGGCTGTTACCGATTCTACAATTTTTTGTTGGGAACGCTTGCGTTCATTGGCCTTGAGCAAAATACCTCTTACAAAACCGGTATTGATAGCGCCAAACCCGGGCGAGGTAAATGAAATAATCCCTTCCCGCTCTTTTACATCATCAAGCACCAATTTGGTGAGTTCGTCCATCGCTTTTTCCATATACTCAAAAGTTACCCCTTCCGGCCCACGCACCAACATTCTGAAGCCATTTCTGTCTTCAAGTGGTGCTAACTCTGAAGGAAGTCCTTGTCCAATCTGATACACCGCATAGGCCGAAAGCCCCATCACCACAAATGCCAGCCAGCGAAAACGCATAAACCAGCCCAACAACCAAGCATAAATATCGTTCAGTTTCTCAAAAAATGGCTCTGTAACTCTATACAACCAAGGTTGGCGTGTACGGGTTTTCAACATCCGGCTGCTCATCATTGGGGTTAGCGTAAGCGAAACAAAGGCCGAAATCAATACCGAACCGGCTACTACCAACCCAAATTCTCGGAACAAACGCCCGGTAAGTCCTTGTAGGAAAATAACCGGCAAAAACACCGAAGCCAAGGCTATGGTGGTGGACAACACCGCAAAATATATTTCTTTGGAACCTTTGAGCGCCGCCTCTAACGGATTCATTCCTTTTTCGACCTTGGCATAAATATTTTCTAATACCACGATGGCATCATCTACCACCAACCCAATTGCCAATACGATGCCTAATAGGGTAAGCACATTGATGGAGAAATTGAGTAGATACATAATAAAAAATGTCCCTACAAGTGAAATAGGAATCGTTACAACCGGAATGAGTGTGGTGCGCCAGTCGCGCAAGAACACAAAAATAATCATCACAACCAGCAAAAAAGCCGTAATGATGGTTTCTTCCACTTCTTGGATGGAGGCCAACACATAACGGGTGTTGTCAAACCCAACAACAACCGTCAAATCGGCAGGCAATTCTTTTTTGATTTTGTCTAATCGCTTGTAAACTTCTTTGGCAATGGCTACTTGGTTGCTACCGGCCTGCGTAACGATGGCTACCGCAATCATTGGCTCGCCGTCGCGCTTTAGGATAGAGCGCAGGTTTTCAGCGTCCAAGGTGGCCCTGCCAATATCAGAAAAGCGCACGATTTTATCGCCGTCTTCTTTGATGATGAGGTTGTTGAAATCGGCAGGCGAGTTGAGTTTGCCAACCGTCCGAATGGTGAGTTCAGTATTATTGCCTTCTATAAAGCCTGAGGGAAGTTCAACATTTTCTCGACTCAGGGTTTGTAATACGTCCAAAGGCGTAATTTTATAAGCCGCCAGTTTATCAGGGTCAATCCAGAGGCGCATGGCATATTTCTGTTCGCCCCAAATGATTACCTCGCTTACCCCGTTGATGGTCTGAAACTGCTCTTTGAAGGTATTGTTGGCTATTTCACTTACTTCAAGTTTGTTGCGGGTGTCGCTTTGTATGTTGATAGCCAGAATGGGGTCGGAGTTTGCGTCTGCTTTGCTTACTACCGGTGGGTCAACATCAGGAGGGAGGTTGCGCAAGGCCCGCGATACTTTGTCGCGTACATCATTGGCTGCTTCTTCAATGCTGATTTCTAAGTTAAATTCGATGGTAATATTGCTTCGGCCATCTCGGCTTACCGACGTAATGGTTTTGATGCCGGCTATCCCGCTGATGGCTTCTTCCAACGGTTCTGTGATTTGGGTTTCGATAATATCGGCGTTAGCGCCCGTATAACCGGTGCTTACATTGACAATGGGAGGGTCAACACTGGGAAACTCGCGCACACCCAGATAGATAAAACCAATAAGCCCAAACACGATGATGACGATCGACATTACAATCGCCAATACAGGCCGCGAAATGCTTACATTTGATAAACTTGCCATAATTCAACGGAGGATGTATAGTTAGTGAATATGCAAATTTAACAAAGGCAACCTGTATTAAGTTGCAAAAAAAGGCAAACTTTAACGGAAACGGGGGCATTTCAGCCCGACATCAATGATATAACTGACGTGAAAAGTAGTAATCAAGTAGGAGTCAAGGTTGCTATTGCCTCGCTTGCTACCCGGTTGAAAACCGTTCAAACTATCATAATTTACCCCATTGACACCCGTGTAAGTAGTAGTTCCTAAAGCGGCTAAGGTACTGGTCAAATCTCGGGTTTGGCCACTGCTTACAGCAATTGGGTCTAAGGTGCGATTAGCCAAACGCGCAGCCAATGGGCTGTTCAAATCATCGGGACGTGCATAACGCCCACCCACATCGTCGATGTATTGAAATAACAAGAGCCTCAGCCCTGTTTCTACGCCCACATCCATTCTGTCGCTTACGCGGATGCGCAAACCTACACCCAAAGGTACGGCTGCCTGAATTTTAGAGTATAGGCTGCGATACCCGGGACGACCTTGGCCTTCTGTGCCCAAAGGCTGTAAATCGACCCATCGTCCGCCTTCTATACCGGCTTGCGGGTTGTGATGAATCAGCGCCAGCCCCCCAAATACATAAGGCGCAAAAGTGCGGCGGCGGCCATATCTTCCAAAACTGCTACCAAACTCGTAAATTCCGGTAACTGTAAGTTCTTTTACATCATTCCGAAAGCTTAAATTGCGTGCATACACCAAGGTATTGGCGGGCGCTTTTGAGTCGTCGCCAATGAGGCGTGCCCACGACAAGCTGAGGCGTGCGTGCCAATGAGGGCTTAACTTGCGGCTGATGAATACGCCTACAGCCGGTCTTGTCATCGAAAAGTCGGCATAAATATCGCCAAAGTAGTTGGCAATGCCTGCCTGAAATCCAGCAGTTACGTAGCCTTCTACCGAGCGTGGGTCGCGCTGTGCCCAAGCTGCTGTAGCAAAACAAACAAGACAGACAATTAAGAATAAAGGGCTAAATCGATACATAGCTTAGGCTTTCTTTGATCATAGTAACGGATGGTGTGGGCTAAAATTACAGCGAAAGGCAAACGCTCCGCAGGAATTAAGAAGAGGCAACATTGTCTAATAATTCAAGCAACAACCGATTGGCCTCTGTCGGGTCGGCTTGGCCTTTGGTCTGCCGCATAATTTCACCCATAAACAATCCCAATAGATTTTTTTTACCTTTTTTGAAGGCCATAGCCTTGTCGGGATATTGTGCAATAACTTGGCCAATGATTTCGCGCAAGCGCCCTTCGTCTGATGGCTCTTCTTTTTGCTTGCTTTTTATCCATGACTGCAAATCTAAAGTTGGGTTTTCCAACAGTGCCGGAAGCGCTTGTTGGGTGGCCATACTGTGGCTCAACTGGCGCTGCTCTACCAAATCGATGAGCAAAACCAATTGGGCAGCCGAAACCGGAAAGGCTTCCCAGCTCAGAGATTGGGCGTTTAGGTGGGCTTTCAAGGGGCTCATCATCCAGTGAGCAATGGCTTTGTAATGAGAGGAATAGCCAGCCATTTGTTCAAAAAACAAGGCGGTGGCTTTGTCTTCTGTCAACAGATGTGCCTCGTTGGCCGGTAATTGATACACTTGCGTGAAACGCTCATATAAAGCATTTGGCAGGGGGGGCAAAGCGGCTTGGCATTGTGCTATCCAATCGGCTGTCAACACCAAGGGGGCAATATCCGGCTCCGGAAAGTAGCGATAATCGTGCAGGTCTTCTTTTGAGCGCATCGGCAGGGTTTGGCCGGTTTGTGCGTCAAAGCTGCGGGTTTCTTGCCGGATAGGGATGCCTTGCAACAGGCATTCGATTTGGCGCTCCATTTCATATTGGATAGCTTTTTGGACAAAGCGCATCGAGTTCAAATTTTTGATTTCTACCCGCGTGCCTAAGGTGCTTTGTTCCCGTTGCTTGACCGACACGTTGGCATCGCAACGCAAAGAACCTTCTTCCATGTGGCCGTCGCAAATGCCTAAATAGCGCACCAATTTGCGCACTTCATACAGCAAGCTATGGGCTTCTTCGGGCGAGAAAAGATCGGGTTCAGTAACGATTTCTATCAAAGGTACGCCAGCTCGGTTGAAATCGACCCACGAATGGGTACGCTCAGCTGAATGAATGAGCTTGCCCGCATCTTCTTCCAAATGAATTTGTTTGAGCCGTACTTTGCGCTCAGGAAGCCCTTTCGGGCGAATCAAAATATGGCCACCTTGACAAATAGCAGTGGTATCTTGGGTGATTTGATAGCCTTTTGGTAGGTCGGGGTAAAAATAGTTTTTGCGGGCAAACACACAATACTGTGCAATGCGTGAGCCACAGGCCAAGCCCATTTTGACGGCCATTTCTACGGCTTGCCGGTTTAGCTTGGGTAGTGTGCCCGGGTGTGCCAGACTGACGGGCGATATGTTCTGGTTGGGGGCATCACCAAATTGGTTCGCATCGGCGGCAAATAATTTGGTTTGGGTACTTAATTGTGCGTGGATTTCAAGCCCAACGACTACCTCATAATCTGCTGGAGTAAGCATAAGCTATATTGGCTTGGGGGGTTCTGAATTGGCTAAGGGCGTTGGCCTTTTAAAACCTAAACTTTCGGCAATGGCCAGCATCATCTGAAAAGCCTCTTCATAATCGTTAGCAATTTTTCCATCTAAGATCGCTTCGCGCAAAGCGGTTTTGATAAGACCTACTTCTTTGCAAGGCTGCAATTGAAAGGTCTCCATAATAATTTCACCCGTGATGACCGGTTGGAAATTGCGGAGTTTGTCTTTTTCCTCTATTTCGCGCAAGCGGTTTTCTACAATGTCGAAGTTTTGGAGGTATTGCCTAACTTTTATGTTGTTTTTGGAGGTAATATCGGCCCTGCAAAGCATCATCAGCGCATCGATGTCGTCGCCTGCGTCGAACAATAACCTACGGATAGCCGAATCGGTAATTTCATCTCTAAACAAAGGAATAGGGCGCAAGTGCAAGCGTACCAATTTTTGAACAAATTTCATTTTTTCGTTCAGCGGGAGCTTGAGTTTTTTGAAAATACCCGGCACCATCCGAGCACCTTTGTCTTCGTGTCCGTGGAAGGTCCAACCTGCCCGCTTGTCAAATTTCTTGGTAGCAGGCTTGGCTATGTCGTGCAAAATAGCCGCCCAACGCAGCCATAAATCGTCCGAAACTTGCGCTACATTGTCGAGCACTTGCAAAGTATGAAAGAAATTATCTTTGTGTCCCTTGCCATCCATCGTTTCCACCCCTTGCAAGGCTACCAGTTCGGGGAAAAACAAAGGGAGTAGCTCGGCATAGTACAATAATTTGAAGCCATAAGAGGGCTTGGGGGTTTCTATAATCTTGTTCAGCTCTACGGTAATGCGCTCTTGCGAAACAATTTTAAGGCGTTCTTTGTGTTGGCGTATCGCGTCGAAAGTGTCGGGGTGGATGTCAAAATTCAACTGGGCTGCAAACCGAATGGCGCGCATCATACGCAAAGGGTCGTCAGAAAAAGTAATACCCGGCTCAAGGGGTGTACGGATGATTTTTTGGGTCATATCGGCTACTCCGCCAAAAGGGTCGATGAGTTGCCCGAAATCAGCTTTTTGGAGGCTAATGGCCAAGGCATTGATGGTAAAATCGCGCCGGTTCTGGTCGTCGGCCAATGTGCCCGCTTCTACGGTAGGCTTGCGCGATTCGGCGCTATAAGATTCTTTGCGCGCACTCACAAACTCCAGTTCCCATTCGCCTTTACGGATCATCGCAGTGCCAAAATTTTTAAAAATATGCACCGGCACATCATCGCCCAAGGTTTGGGCCACGTGTTTGGCCAAGGCAATGCCATCGCCTAAGCACACAAAATCGATGTCTTTGCAGGGGCGGTTGAGTATCAAATCGCGCACAAAACCACCCACCACAAAGCATTCGATGCCTAATGCCTCACTGCTTTGTTGTATTAGGGCAAAAATGGGATTTTCTTCCAGATATGTTTTATAGTTCATGGCACTTGCGGGTAAATCTCGACAGCTTTAGGCTGTGGTAAACATTTCTTTCAACAAAGCCCATAGTTGGGCTTTTTGTGCTGGCTCTTGGTTGAGTTGGTCGGGGAGTTGGGCAAATACTGTCTTTCCTTTCCCTGTTTGGGCATACAATTGATAATAGGCTACTTCTTCGCTGGGCAAAATGTCTGTCCACACGAGCCGGTAGGAAGCTTCTAAGTCGGTCATTGGCGCAAGCCTATCTACTTGTTGCCACGTTTGCGCAGTAGGCTTTTCTTGCGCCCATAATTTGGTGGCTACTGCTTGTAAAATATTGGAAACCAATACTTTGTCTTCTTCGCTCAGCGCAAAATTATATAAAACCTTTCCTTGTGTAGCACCTCCGTCAGTCAGCCATACAATGCGGCGGGCTTGGCGGGTTTGTGGAGCATAAAGGGTGTCTGCTTGGAAAAATAATTTCAAAAAAGCATCCTGCGAACTCGTTGTCAGCATAGTATTGTTTCAAATGGA
>DMHB01000165.1 GCA_003449595.1 Microscillaceae bacterium
AAACTCAATACTGAAGCTTTCTGACTTTTTTCACCGCAAAGCATACGGTTTTGAAGTAATTTTAGCAGCGATTCGCCCAACGACTGGCTATTTTGAGGTTCAAAGAAAAGGCCTGCTTGTTCTTCCTCTAATAAATCGACCGTACCTCCGGCACGCGAACCGACCACAGGCAAGGCCGAAGCCATAGCTTCTATGGTTACCATACCGAAGGTTTCCTCTAAAGAAGCCATTACAAAAATATCGGAAGCTGCATACGCCAATTCAATCGACTGCATAAAGGGTCTGAAATGCACTTGCGCAAGCAATTGTAAATCCTGGATGCGCTGTTTGAGCATCGGCAGATAAGTGCCTTCCTCGCCTTTGGTTTCTTCGCCCACCAATAAAATTTCGGCTTCAATGCCCCTTTGCTTTAACTGAGCCAAGGCTTCTACCAAAAAAATTTGCCCTTTTCCTGCGTCGTATCTTCCCACTATGGTCAGCAAGGTTGCATCAGGTGGAAGTCCTAACTGCGCACGTGCCGCCGCCCGCTTTCGGCGAACATCTTTGAATTTTGCTAAATCGGCACAAAGCGGAATAAGTCTTATTTGCTCAGGGCGAACGGTTGTTCTTGCCAAAGTAACAGAGGCTACCGAAGGAAGCGGCGCCACCCAAAAAGCCAGCTTGCTGTACATCCAGCGGTGCAGCCAATCTTTTTTAGCAATGCCTACTTGCATTTGTTGTAAATAGCCAAGCTTGAGTTTATTGTAAAAAAAGGTCTGGACAGTAATGCCCAGTTGAATGTCTTTGGAATGCCCAATCACCAACGAATCTACTTGATGTCGGGCTAAAATGCGGCCAATTTGACTGGCTGTTAATAAGTCGAAATATTTCAACCGGCTTTTACTCGGATATAGGTATAAGTTAGGCATAAGATGGGTTGCCATAAAATCTGACACAGCCGTTTGTGGTGGGCATAAGAAAACTACTTGATGCCCATTTTCGGCCAACCACTGCGCCAAACGAGCGATGTTCATCTCTAACCCACCCCAAGAAGCCGCATTGCACAAAAAAGCTACCCTAATTTGCTTTGATTCGTTGTACATCCCAATTGATTGTTTTTTAGATTTGCAAAAAACTAAATTTTATGACAAAACTAACTTACTTACTGACTTTATTGTGTTTGGTGGGCGTGTTTTCGGCTAAAGCTCAAAATCTTTCAACCCCTTTTGAATTAAGCCAAGAACAGGCTTCAGCCACTTACGACGAAGCGCTGGCGCACTATACTGCCCTCACCAACCAGTTTGATTTTATCAAGATACAACAGGGTGGGCTGACAGATATTGGCCTTCCCTTACAAACCGTCATTTTTTCTATCAGTAAAGAGTTTGAGGCCGAAACTTTGCGAAAGCAGGGTAAAAATATTTTACTCATCAACAATGCCATTCACGCCGGCGAACCCGACGGGGTGGATGCTTGTATGTTGCTGTTGCGCGATTTGGCTCTCAACCTACAAGACCCCAATAAAGCCTCGCAAACACAGCAACTGCTACAAAACACGGTTATTGTGGTTATACCGGCCTACAACATAGATGGTATGCTGAACCGAGGAAGCTATAGCAGGGTCAACCAAAACGGCCCTTTGGCTTATGGCTTTCGCGGAAACGCCCGAAATTTAGACTTGAACCGCGATTTCATCAAGTGTGATTCTGAGAATGCCAAAAGCTTTGCCAAGATTTACCATACTTGGCAGCCCGATGTGTATATCGAAAACCACGTAACCAATGGCGCTGATTATCAATATGTGATTACGTATTTGGCTACCCAACACAATAAATTGGGAGGTGTTTTGGGCGAATTTTTAGAACAAGAACTTAGCCCTTCGCTGGAGGAAAAAATGAAAGCACTTGATTTTGAAATGTCTCCTTATGTATCGATGGCCAAGTCGGTGCCCGATTCGGGATTGGTGCAGTTTTTAGAAACTCCACGCTTTTCGTCGGGCTATGTAGCATTGTTTCACACAATGGGTTTTATTGTTGAAACACATATGCTCAAGCCATTTGCACAACGTGTAAAAGGTACTTATGCCTTTATGATGTCGATGTTGGCCGAACTACAAGAAAAGGGAAACCAAATCAGGGCACTACGCCAACAAACTTTTACCTCGACCCAAACCCAAACTAACTTCCCCATTCAATGGATCACGAATCGGGAGAAGTTTAAAACCCTACAGTTTAGAGGATATGAAGCCAAATATAAACCCAGTGCCATTTCCGGGCTACCAAGGCTTTATTATGACAGAAATGAGCCATTCACTAAGCCTGTCCCCTTCTACAACCAGTACGAACCTGCTATTGAAGTAACCCGCCCAAAGGCTTATCTCATTCCACAGGCTTGGCGCGAAGTAATTGCCCGCCTTGAATTGAATGGTGTTAGGGTGCAAAGAATTTCCGAAAAGTCGGTAGTAGAGGCAGAAGTTTACTATATTCAAGACTACAAAACCGCGCAAAATCCATTTGAAGGGCACTATCTACACAGCAATACCCAAGTCAGTAAAACGACACAAAGCCTTCAAGTGTATCCGGGAGATGTGATTGTTATTTGTGATCAAGTACAAAATCGCTACATCATCGAAACACTTAGATCGGAAGAGCACACGCCTGAACTCCAGTCACACAAACATCTCGTATG
>DMHB01000252.1 GCA_003449595.1 Microscillaceae bacterium
GCTAAGCGATTTCATTGTGGCAGCCGTCAAAACCAACCCCGAAGCGGGAGCCGCCGGAATTAGCCTCATTGTCATCGACCGCGAAACCCCGGGAGTTTCAGCCCGCAAACTAAACAAGTTAGGCTGGCACGCATCAGACACCGGCGAAATCTCGTTCGACAATGTGCGCGTACCGGTTTCCAACCTCTTAGGCGAAGAAAACAAGGGTTTTTACTATATTATGGATAAGTTTCAACTCGAAAGATTAGTAATGGCGATTTCAGGAGTAGCCAGTGCCCATTTTGCACTCACGTATGCCTTAGAGTATATGAACGAACGCGAAGCCTTCGGAAGAAAAATTAAGCAATTCCAAGTCTTGCGCCACCGGGTTGCCGACCTCGCCTCCGAAATTGAAGCCGTTCGCTATTTTGTGTACCATATTTGCCGAATGCACAACGACGGCCAATATGCTGTCAAAGAAGCTTCTATGGCCAAACTTCTGGCAACCGAGTTAGCCGACAAAGCCGCCTATCAATGTTTGCAGTTTTTTGGAGGGTATGGCTACATCGAAGATTATAAAATTGCCCGCATGTTCCGCGATACGCGCATTGGCACCATCGGTGGTGGAAGTTCTGAGATTATGCGCGAAATCATTTCACGCATTGTCATTGATGCACAAGAATACAAAGCGGCCTATGAGGAAGGAGAAAATGACGCAAAAATGCTTTCATTGGCAGAAATTACCCAACAAATCAGTGCCAAAATCGGCAAACAAACCACCCCGCTGGGCAGTCAGATTAAGTTTGATTTTGGGCAAGAAGGCATTTTGTTTGTAGATGGGCAGCAAAACCAAGCACACAATCAAAACCAAGACGCAGATTGTATCATTTCATTGGCTTTCGCCGATTTCTTGGCAATGGTCAGCGGGAAACTCAACCCAATGAATGCTGTGATGAGTGGGAAAATGAAAATAGATGGCGATATGAGTGTAGCCATGAAGCTTCAAAAAGTTTTTGGTTGAATTTTTAAAGATTGTTATATTTTACTTTTCAAGGTACAAAGACGGGGCAGCCCCGTCTTTCTTCAAGTTATTGAGCACAATTCATTTTGGAAAATTTTATTAATCAATACTACCATGTCAACTGAAACGACCACCGAGCATTCTTTTTGCCGCATTTGCGAAGCCCTTTGCGGGATTGAAATCACCAAACAAGGCAACCAAATTATAGACATTAAGCCAGATACAGAACACGTTGCCACCAGAGGCTTTGGTTGCGCCAAAGGGTTGAAACAACACAAACTATTTTCATCTCCCGACAGGCTAAAATACCCTATGAAACGCATAGGCGACGAGTGGCACCGCATCTCTTGGGAGCAAGCCCTGCAAGAGATCGGACAAAAAGTGAAAGCTTTTCGCAAAGTAAGCCCCGATTCAATCGCCATGTATGTAGGCACAGCCGCAGGGTTTGGGGTGTTACATCCGGTTTTTGCGCAAGGATTTATGACTGGTATTGGCTCAAAAAGCATGTATGCCTCAGCTACCCAAGATTGTAGCAATAAGTTTGCAGCAGCTAACTTAATCTATGGCTTTCCTTTTACACAACCCTTCCCCGACATTCACCATACCGATTGCATGATTGTGGTAGGAGCCAACCCTGTTATTTCTAAATGGAGTTTCTTGCAAGTACCCAATCCTTCCAAGCAGCTCAAAGAAATGGAAGAACGTGGTGCTAAACTCTATTTCATCGACCCTCGCAAAACCGAGTCGGCCAGAATAGCCGGGGAACATATTTTTATTCGACCCGGCACCGATGTATTTTTCTACTTATCTTTTCTGCACGAAATCATCCGCCTCGACGCTATCGCCCACGAGCGCGTAGCCAAGTATATGAAAGGACTTGAGCAGATAAAAACACTGGTTGCCCCTTGGACACCTGAAAAAACAGCCTCAGTAACCCATATTCCTGCTGAAAAGCTACGCGAAATGGTGAAAGCCTTCACCCAAGCCAAAGCAGCCTGTTTTTATAGTTCTACAGGAGTCAATATGGGTGGGCACGGCACCATTGCTTTTTGGCTGCAAGAAGTTATCAATGCCATTACCGGAAATTTAGACCGACGCGGGGGCACTTTGATTGGCAAAGGAGTCATTGACTTCATTAAGTTTGGTAAGAAAAACGGTGTGCTTACTCGTACAGACAAATCTCGGATAGGCAATTTTACTTCTGTCAATGATGCTTTCCCAGGGGGGATTTTGGCTGATGAAATCCTTACTCCCGGTGAGAAACAAGTCAAAGCGCTGTTTGTAACTGGTGGTAACCCTCTAATTACAATGGCGAATTCTAACCGCTTACGCGAAGCTTTTAAGCAATTAGAGCTTCTGGTAGTATTAGATATTTTGCCTACCGAAACCGCTCACTTAGCACATTATGCCTTGCCTTGTACCGCACCGCTTCAACGCCCTGATCTGCCTTTTATTTTTCCTTTGATGTTAGGTCTTCAAGCCAAGCCCTATTTGCAAGCTACCAAAGCCATTCTCCCTCCCGAAGGCGAACAACGGGATGAGGCCAGTATTTATGTCGATTTGGCTAAGGCTTGTGGCATTTCTTTATTTGGCTCAACCATCGCTCAAAAACTGATGGAGTTTTTGATGAAATGGCATACTTGGCGCAAAAAGACACCAGTGAGGACGTTGCCTCAAGAGTCGCTGCTGAATGGAATTTTAAAACTTACCAAACAGAAAAGTTTCAAAACAATACTTAAAAACCCCCACGGTATCGATCGCAACCCCCATGAGCCTGAATCTTTTCTAGGCAAACGGGTCGTAACAGCCGATCAGTTAGTCGATTTAGCTCCAGAAGCCTTATTGACGCAAGCGGCTCAACTTACTTCTCATTTTGAAAGAGAGCTACAAGTAAAAGACAAACTCAAGCTTATCACAAAGCGAGCTGTAACAACCCATAATTCTTGGACGCACAACTTAGAAGAGTTTGTTGCAGGCGAACGATATACCAACTATCTATATATGCACCCTGATGATGCAAAACAAAGAGGCATTACACAGGGAAGTATTGTGGAGGTAAGCACCCAGACAGGCAAGGTTCGCCTACCAGTCAAACTATTAGCAGAATTGATGGTAGGTACTGTGGCGCTTCCGCATGGTTGGGGGCATCAAACCAGTGGATATAGTGTCGCAAGTAAGACTCAAGGAGTGAACGTCAACATCTTAGCAGCTGATGGACCTCAAGGAATTGATCCTGTTTCTGGTATGGCGCACTTGACTGGGTTTTTGGTTGATGTAGAACTCTCCCAAGAGGCAGTATATCCATATGATTGGTCAGGAATACAGCCCGAAAAATAAGTAAATTATAATTTAAGTCCTATAATTTATAATTTTAAGTCAACAGGCGAAATAAAATCGCCTGTTTTTCTAACTTTTTTTTCAGCAAGTCTTGCATATCGAAAAATAACCGTGCACCTTTGTATCCCAATTCGCAAGGTAGTAAGCGAAAAACAACAAAAACAAGCAGTAAAACTGCTCTATCAGGGTAACCTGACACGTTCTTTGGGAGATTGTAAAAGAGAAGAGACGAGGTAAGCGATGAATCGCCACGGATTAAGCTGAGGGGTTATTAGGAGTTATGATTTATTTTTGGATAGGTTATGATTACGGATAATTCGGATGTTTTTAAGAGGACTTGTCTATAGTATATGCGTTATATAAAGTGTAGCGGAGGTTTAAAGAGCTGCTTACTTTGTAAGCGAAGAATATTTACTATGGAGAGTTTGATCCTGGCTCAGGATGAACGCTAGCGGCAGGCCTAATACATGCAAGTCGAAGGGTGGTAGCAATACTACACTGGCGCACGGGTGCGTAACGCGTACATAACCTACCTTTCACAGGGGAATAACTAGCCGAAAGGTTGGCTAATACCGCATAATATATTGGGTGGCATCACTTGATATTAAAAACTGAGGTGGTGGAAGATGGGTGTGCGTCCGATTAGTTAGTTGGTGAGGTAACGGCTCACCAAGGCGATGATCGGTAGGGGGTCTGAGAGGATGGTCCCCCACACTGGTACTGAGATACGGACCAGACTCCTACGGGAGGCAGCAGTAAGGAATATTGGGCAATGGTCGGAAGACTGACCCAGCCATGCCGCGTGCAGGAAGAAGGCCCTCTGGGTTGTAAACTGCTTTTATACGGGAAGAAAAAGCCCTTGCGGGGGTGTGTTTGACGGTACCGTATGAATAAGCACCGGCTAACTACGTGCCAGCAGCCGCGGTAATACGTAGGGTGCAAGCGTTGTCCGGATTTATTGGGTTTAAAGGGTGCGTAGGCGGTTAATTAAGTTAGGGGTGAAAGTTTTCGGCTTAACCGGAAAATTGCCTTTAATACTGGTTAGCTGGGATGCGGTTGAGGTAAGCGGAATTGGTGGTGTAGCGGTGAAATGCTTAGATACCATCAGGAACACCGATTGCGAAGGCAGCTTACTAAGCCGTTATTGACGCTGAGGCACGAAAGCGTGGGGATCAAACAGGATTAGATACCCTGGTAGTCCACGCTGTAAACGATGAAGACTAGCTGTTGGCGATACAATGTCAGTGGCTAAGGGAAACCGATAAGTCTTCCACCTGGGGAGTACGACCGCAAGGTTGAAACTCAAAGGAATTGACGGGGGTCCGCACAAGCGGTGGAGCATGTGGTTTAATTCGATGATACGCGAGGAACCTTACCTGGGCTTGACATCCGCTGACACTCCTGGAAACAGGATCTTCCCCGCAAGGGGACAGCGAGACAGGTGATGCATGGCTGTCGTCAGTTCGTGGCTTGAGC